>NZ_JADNEM010000020.1:0-68365 GCF_015552275.1 Holdemania sp. 1001302B_160321_E10
GAGAATAGCTATGCCTGCCATAGTGAACGTAGCTCGTTGCCAGGTTCTCCGGTTCCCTTTCTCAGGGAGCCTTTTTTTGTTTCTCGCATCATTCAAACCCAAACAGATGATAAAGCACGTTGTATAAATTGAACGTGTGGAAAATGAATTCGCAGAGAAAAAGGCAGAATGCGGCTTCAATAAAGCGGAAAATTTCTTTCCTGATCGCAGCGACGTCAAGCTTGCGGCTCAATTTGTGAAGAAATATAATTGAAAGTAGGGAGGATGAACAATGAGAACAAGAATCTACAATAAATGCACTGACGCAGAAATTACGGAATATTTGAAAAACGGCGGGGATACGCTGTTTATGAGCGTCGGGGTGACTGAACTTCACGGTCAGCTTCCGGTGGACTGCGAATCCATTCTGGCAGAAGCCGCCGCCATCATGATGGCGGAGAAGGCTGATGGGCTGGCGGTGATTAATCTTCCATTTTTTCATGCCGGGGCAACCGCGATCGGACAAAGTACGGTGAATATCTCCATTAAAGCGGGATATGATTACCTGAAAACTCTGGTTTATGCCTTTTATAAACTGGGATTCAAGCGGATCTTTTTCCTGAGCATGCATGGACCGGCCTATCTGACGATCAATTCCGTCTGCATGGATTTTTTTCATGAAACACAGAATCCAATATGTCATCTGGAGCTTGGCCACGTCATGGAAATCGCAAGAGAAAACGGTTGGGAATGCGGCGAGGATCGCATGGAAACATTCACAGATTTGATGTATGGTGCGTATAAAGCGATGAATCAGCTGGAGTTCATTCCGGTTCTGCCTGACTTTGATCGGGAAGCCTTCCTGACTAAACGCCGGGAAGGAAATGCGAAACAATGGTTTAAGAAAGATTTGCATAAACTGAATTCCGGCACCGGCGGATTCGGCTCCTTCTATGCGGAATTAGAAGAACATGGCGGACTGGAGTATTCTGTTACAGAAGAAGAACGCGAACAGCGCGGAGAGAAAGGGTTAAAGCTGCTGCAGGACATGATCGAAAAATTTGATCCCCGGCATTTCAGCACGCTGCTTCAAGCTCTGGATCAGGCGGTGAATGAAGAGATTGTTCCCCGTTATCCGCACTTAAAGATGGATAAGCCGTATAAATAAGAAATACGGAATATTGAGATTCTCATAAAAAAACCTGTTGTTTTTGCCTTATTGAAGGACAGAATCAACAGGTTTTTTACAATGTGTTCAGATAAAGTGTTCCGAAACCGATCAATCTGCGATGTGAAATCCCCGGTTTCAAAAGAGGCAAGTCGGAAAAAAGTGAACGCCCCACTGGCTGGGAGTGATCTCTTGCACTTTACTGAAAACTCTGCGAATGTGAGTTTGCGGCATCGAGTAATTCCTGCTGCTTTTGACGAAACACGCCGTTGACACCGTCAAAGATAAGCAAACCGGTGATTTTGGAAATCTCTTCCAATGAAGGCTCTGATTCATTCGCATCGAACCACTGCTGATAAACGGCGATCAAACCGGATGCGATGAATTCCAGCACATATTGCGGCAAAACCGTATCGTTGGGGAAGTACTTATCAAATTGAATCAGAAGATGATCTTTGATGACGCCTTTAATTTTATTTAACAAGTGACTATGCCCTGAGGATTGAAGCAGACAATGGAAAAACTCCGCGTCCTGATTGATCATCGCCGTCAATTTCTCGAACAGAGGATACGGATTCAGCCGTTCTGCGGAAAAATCCGTACTGTCCAGAATCTGAATCAGCGATTGGATGATTTCGTTTTCAATATCGTTAAGAACATCGTAAATCGAATCATAATGAGTATAAAAGGTCTTGCGGTTAATCAACGCGGTATCCGCTATTTCTTTAACAGTAATCTGTTCGATTCGTTTAACGCCCATAAGTTGAATGGTTGCGCCGATAATTGCTTTTCGGGTTTTGATCACGCGCTTGTCTTTTGCATTTAAGTTTTTTTCCATATCCTCACCTGATTTGAGCCTAGTATAATCCCCATGTGTTGCTTATGTCAATAAAGAAGCAGGTTTGTTGAACAAAAGCCTTTCTATTTCATTTCAGAGCAGAAAAATTTCTTAATAAAACAACAAATGCTGTGAAATAAGTCACATAAACCACGCTGCACAAGAATCTGACCGTTGTTTCAGATAACGATAGGGCTTATACTTCTATCATCCAATAAGTACCAGGTGTTGCTTATTCTCCAAAATGATAAAAAAACACCATGACTTGTAGTTTATAACGAGGAGGAAGTTCCTATGAGCGAATTTATTCTGATGACTGACAGCACGGCGGATATGCCGGAGTCTTTCTATCGCGAGAATCAGATTCCTGTTTTATCCCTGACTTATACACTTGACGATCATACCTATACGCTGGCGGACAGCCTGCCGATGACGCAATTTTATGACAAGCTCCGGCAGGGCGCAATGCCAGTCACTTCCCAGGTGAATCCTGAAGCGGCCTTGATGGGCTTTCGCGAAGCGGCGCGGCAGGATAAAGACATTCTGTGCGTGTGCTTCTCATCGGCGCTCAGCGGCACGTACAACAGCTGCCGGATCGCGGCCCAGATGTTGAGTGAGGAAGGCTTCAGCCGCCGGATCGTCGTGATCGACTCGTTGTGCGCTTCAACGGGAATGGGATTACTTCTTTATCAGGCCAATCAGATGAAAGTCAGCGGCGCTTCGCTGGATGAAACGGCATCCTGGATTGAAGCGCATAAGCTGAACGTCTGCCATGTGTTTACCGTGGATGATCTGAATCATCTCTACCGCGGCGGACGGGTGTCGAAGACCGCCGCTATCGTTGGCTCAATGATCAGTATCAAACCGATCCTGCATGTCGACGACGCCGGCACGCTGCAGGTGATCGGAAAAGTCCACGGCCGCAATAAATCATTGAAGACGCTGGTAGATCTGATGGAAGAAAAAATGGGCAGCTGGAAAGACAAAAATGAGATTTTCATGATCTGCCAGGGCGATGTCCAGCCGGAAGCTGAACAGGTTGCGCAGATGGTGAAAGACCGCTTCGGTATTTCCCAGTCGCTGATCAGTTATACCGGACCGGTGATCGGCAGTCATACCGGCGCGGGCGTTATCGGCTTGTTTTTCATGGGTGATCACCGATAATCCTATTGAATAAACGGATAAAGAAGACACGTCTTCTCCTTTTTCGGGCAAGCAGCTGTCAAAGGAAGGGGTTCGTGTCTTTTTGATTTAAGAAAAATTCCCAAGATCAAACAAAGCTGAAAAGGATATCAAAAAAAACAGCTTTCCTGCGGTATTCTGCAGGTAAAGCCGTCTCCTTAAATAAAGACCGCCGGTTTCACTTCAGGTATTGCAGCTGACGTGATCCCAGTCGTTCTGTCCATCGACGTCGATCAGCCAGTTCAGTCCCCAATGCCGTTCATAGACGACTTCGCTGTTCAAGCCGGCCGGAGCCGGTTCGCCTTTGATCCGCGCGTCGACGCACGCCCAGTCATAGCGGAAGATTAAATCCGCTTCGTCGAGAATGTCGTCGATCGGCCGCAGCTGCACGTCCTTCATGAATTCGTCAAACGTCGCTTTGGTGCTGACGACTTCGATTGCTTTCTGACAATCGCAGATCTGATCCGGGAAGGCCAGCGAATCGACCAGACCCAGCGCCCAGATCAGCGGCCAGTAGGCTTCGTATTTCCAAACCATGTTGACCCAGTCCTGTTCCGTTGCCGTACCGTTAAAGATCGCTTTTTCTTTCTCCGTCAGAAACAGCCGAACGCCGAAGCGGTCTAACAGTCCGGTCATAAACAATCGCGAGTCCTCAACGTCCTGTTGATTCTGTAAATCGCAGGCCAGCTGGATCGTGATCAGGCAGCAGATCGCCCGGCGCGCGATTTCCTCGGCGCTGCGCAGGCGGACGTCGTCGGCGGTTTCAATGACTGGCAGATGTTCAATATAAGGCACGCCCTGCTCTTTCAGCAAAGCGATGGATTGTTGCTTTCTCTCTTCAGCGCTTTTCATGGCAGCCTCCTTTTTTTATCTCCTCTATTCTATCACGAACAGGTGATGAAAAGCTGACGTCTTTGTCAACGATTGTTGAAATTCATGAATTTAACTTGAATATCGTTCAAGAAAAGCTTGCGGCAGTCCCGCTCACCCTCTATAATAAGGAGGAAGTAGTCATTCCCAAGCATTTTTTTAAAGAATGATGTACAATAGAAGCACTCTTGGGAAAGCTATATGAAGCGAGGTGTAAGAACATGCAACATGATAAAATTGTGATTAAAGGCGCGCGTGAAAACAACCTTAAGAATATTGATCTGACGATCCCGCGGGATAAGCTGGTCATCATGACAGGTTTGTCCGGATCAGGGAAAACGTCGCTGGCGTTTGATACGATCTATGCGGAAGGACAGCGTCGGTATGTCGAGTCGTTAAGCGCCTATGCGCGGATGTTTTTGGGCGGTGTGGAGAAACCGGACGTCGATTTGATCGAAGGCTTGTCGCCGTCGATTTCGATTGATCAGAAGACCACGAGCAACAACCCGCGTTCGACTGTCGGCACGGTCACGGAAATCTACGATTACCTGCGGCTTTTGTATGCCCGCGTGGGCGTTCCGTATTGCCCGGTTCATAACGAACCGATCGTTTCCCAGACGATCACGCAGATGGTTGACCGGATTATGGAACAGCCGGAAAAGACGCGGCTGGAGATCCTGGCTCCGGTAGCGCATCGGGAAAAGGGAACGTTTAAGGACGTCTTTGAGAAACTGTTGAAAGACGGTTATCTGCGGGCCCGCGTCGACGGACAGATGATTCTGCTGGAAGACGTCAAACCGTTAGAGAAAAACAAAAAGCATTCGATCGACGTCGTTGTCGACCGAATTGTGAAAAACGACGGTATCCGCTCCCGGCTGCATGATTCACTGGAAACGGCAGTCAAGCTGGCCAATGGCATCGTCGTGGTGCTGGCGGGCGAAGATGAGCTGTTGTTCTCTCAGAATTATTCCTGTCCAAAGTGCGGCTTCTCGGTTCCGCGACTGGAACCGCGGTTATTTTCGTTTAACTCGCCGCTGGGGGCGTGCGACGAATGCAAGGGTCTGGGCATCACCCAGCGGGTGGACATTGATTATCTGATTCCGGACCGGTCGAAGTCGATCCGCAAGGGCGGCATCGTGTATTACAAAAACATCGTCGACACGGAGAATATTGAATGGCAGACATTCAATACCTTGTGCCGGCATTACCATATCGACCTGGATAAACCGATTCGGGATTTCACGCCGGAAGAACTGGAAATTGTTTTATACGGTTCCAAAGAACCGATTGCTTACAGCATCGCTTCCCGTTCGGGCAACCGCTTCAGCCGCAACGATTACATTGAAGGCGTCAAGACGTTGATCGAGCGGCGTTTTGTCGAAACAACCTCGACGATGTCGCGTGAATGGTACGCCTCGTTTATGGCGGAGTCGCCGTGTCCGAAGTGCGGCGGCAAGCGGCTGAACGAGATGGCGCTGAGCGTGCGCGTGGGCGGCAAGAACATCTATGAATGGACGACGATGTCGGTCATTCAGGCGCTGGACTTTATGAAAAACCTGCAGCTGGATCCGATGCGGGCGGAGATCGCAAGACTGGTCATCAAGGAAATTGTCAGCCGGCTGACGTTCTTAAAGGACGTGGGTCTGGAATATCTGACACTGGACCGGCTGGCGGGCACGTTGTCCGGCGGCGAGGCGCAGCGGATCCGGCTGGCGACGCAGATCGGCTCACAGCTGACCGGCGTACTGTACGTGCTGGACGAGCCGTCGATCGGGCTGCATCAGCGTGATAACGCGAGACTGATCAAGACGTTGAAGAATATGCGCGATCTGGGCAACTCGCTGATCGTCGTCGAGCATGACGAGGAAACGATGATGGAATCCGACTGGATCGTCGATATCGGGCCGGGTGCGGGCGTGCATGGGGGCGAAGTGATCGCCAGCGGAACACCGCAGGAAGTCATGCAATGTGAAAACTCGATTACCGGCCAATATCTCAGCGGCCGCAAAAAGATCGACGTTCCGGACAAACGCCGCAAGGGCAACGGTTTGTTTCTGGAAATCAAGGGCGCGCAGGAGAACAACCTGAAAAATGTGAACGTCAAGTTCCCGTTAGGCACCCTGACCGTCGTCACCGGCGTCAGCGGCAGCGGCAAATCCTCACTGGTCAATGAAATCCTGTGCAAAGCCGTGCAGCATTCGCTCGGCCGCACGCGCATCAAGCCGGGCAAGCACAAAGCGATCCTGGGCTTGGAAAACATCGACAAGGTGATTGAGATTTCGCAGGATCCGATCGGCCGCACCCCGCGTTCCAATCCGGTCACCTACACCGGGGTGTTCGATGATATCCGCGATCTGTTCACCCAGACGCCGGAAGCGAAGCTGCGCGGCTATGACAAGGGGCGTTTCTCCTTCAATGTCCGCGGCGGCCGCTGCGAAGCGTGTCAGGGCGATGGCGTGAAGCGGATTTCGATGCACTTTCTGCCGGACGTCTACGTACCATGTGAGGAATGCCATGGCAAGCGCTACAATGAGGAGACGCTGCAGGTCACCTATAAAGGGAAGAACATCTACGACGTGCTGGAGATGACGGTTGAGGAAGCGATTGAGTTCTTTTCCTCCATCCATCGCATTAAATCCAAGCTTCAGACGCTGCACGACGTCGGTCTCGATTACGTCAAGCTGGGTCAGCCGGCGACGACGTTGTCCGGCGGCGAAGCACAGCGCGTTAAGCTGGCGAGCGAGCTGCAGCGCAAGGCGACGGGCAAGACCGTCTTCATCCTGGATGAACCGACGACCGGCCTGCATACCCACGACGTTAAAAAATTACTTGCGGTCTTACAGCGAATCGTCGATAATGGAGATACGGTCATTGTCATCGAGCACAATCTCGATGTGATTAAATGTGCCGACTACATCATTGATATTGGCCCGGAAGGCGGCGACCAGGGCGGTACGATCATCGCCAAGGGCACGCCGGAACAGATCGTCAAGGTGGAAAAGAGCTATACCGGCCAATATCTGAAATCCATGCTTGAGAAAGGATGAGGCTATGGAATACGAAGGCAAGGTCATGATCAGCGAGCTGCAAAGTTATTTTAAATTTGAACAGCTCTCTGGCAATGAGGAATCATTAAACCGATGGGTGATCGTTCCGGATGTCAATCGTCCGGGCTTGGAGCTGGCGGGCTTCTATAAGCATACCGAGCCGCGCCGGATCGTCATCATCGGTGATAAAGAACAAGCGTATATCGACACGCTCTCCGTGGAAATCCAGCGAGAGCGTTTTGAGCAGCTGACCGACGGGTATACGCCGACGATCATTCTCACCCATCACCGCGAATGTCCGCCGGTGCTGCTGGAAGTCGCGGGGTACAAGAATTTCCCGATTTTCCGCACGGCGATGACGACCTCCCGGCTGATGGTCGATCTGATCAGCTTTCTGGACGAACGTCTGGCGCCGTCCGACAGTATTCATGGTGTCCTGATCAGCGTCTATGGCAAGGGCGTGCTGATCTGCGGCGAAAGTGGCATGGGCAAGAGTGAAACCGCGCTGGAACTGATCCGCAAGGGTCACATTCTCGTCGCGGACGACCGCGTCGACGTGGTCCGCGTCCACAACAGCATCATCGGTCATTCCCCGGAGCTGCTTCAGGGAATGCTGGAAATCCGCGGCATCGGTATCATCGACGTTGCCAAGATGTTCGGCGCGAGCGCGTTATTGCCTTCGGCAACGATCGACCTGGTCGTGTCGCTGGAGAAGTTTGATTCCAGCGCAGAGTATGCGCGGGTGGGAATTGAAACGGAACAGTTCATGCACATTCTGGAGGTCGACGTACCGAAGATCGTGCTGCCGGTTAAAGAAGGCCGGACGATCGCGGTCCTGATCGAATCGGCGGTCACGAATTTCCGCCTGAAAGAAATGGGCTTTGACAGCGCGAAAGCGTTTGAAAACCGGGTGTACGACTACATCGAGCGGCAAAACGCCGCCAATGCCGTACCGCCGGAAACAGAAAAGGAGTAATCGACAATGCAGTTTTTTCCTGATCCGCAGACTTTTATCGCTATCGGAAGTCTGTCAATTAAATGGTACGCAGTGATCATCCTCTGCGGAGCGGTCCTGGCGTATTCTTTCTGCGTCAAGGAAATCAAAAAGATGGGGTATAAAGCCGAAACCGCGGAGGATCTGTTCCTCGGCTGTCTGATCTGCGGGCTGGTCGGCGCGCGGCTGTGGTACTGCGCGTTCTACAATCTGGAATATTACCTGGCCAATCCGATCCATATTCTCTATACGTTTGAGGGCGGTCTGGCGATCCAGGGCGGATTGTTCGGCGGGGTGCTGTTCGGTCTGTGGTATGCGCACAAGCATAAGATCAATTTCATGCGGATGGCTGACGCGATCGTGCCGAATGTGCTGTTGGCGCAGGGGATCGGCCGCTGGGGCAACTTCATCAATCAGGAGGCGTTCGGCCGCACGGTCAGCGAATCCTTCTACCGGTTTTTCCCGGAGTGGTTTAAAAACCAGATGTATATCCAGGGAGCCTACCGTGAACCGACGTTCTTCTATGAAAGTGTCGGCGATATTCTGGGCTTCATTCTGATCGTGTTTGTCTATAAGAAATATTCCAAACCCAAGCGCGGCGATATGGTCTACGCCTATCTGCTTTGGTATGGGGCGGTGCGGATCGTCGTCGAGGGTCTGCGTACAGACAGTCTGATGTTCGGCCGGCTGCGGATGGCGCAGGTGATCTCGGTCGTCTTCATCATCGTCGGTCTGCTGGGGATGCTCGGCGTCTTCCGCAAGGTCATGAAAAATCCGAAGCCGGTGATTCTGTTCGATCTGGATGGAACGCTGCTGAACACGGAACCGGCGATCTTAAAGAGCTACCGCGAACTGTTTAAAAAGTACAGAACAGAAGAAGAATTCACCCGCGATAAACAGCTGGCAGTGCTGGGGCCTTCGCTGCAGACGATGTTTGCGCAATATTTCCCAGAGCAGGATACCGAGCAGCTGGTCAAAGAATACCGCGAGCACAACCGCGCCGCGCACGCCGATCTGGTTAAGCCGATGGACGGAGCGGTCGAGCTGCTGGAAAGTCTGAAAGCGCAGGGCTATAAGCTGGGCATTGTGTCCACGAAGGTTAAGGAAATGGTTCTGCTGGGGCTGACGTTGAATCACATGGATCATTATTTCGATGTGATCGTCGGTCATGATGATGTGCAAAACGGCAAGCCGGATCCGGAAGGCATTCTGACGGCCTGCCGGCTGGTCAACGAGGGTCACGACAGCGTGATCTACATCGGCGACAGTCCGATGGATATTCAGGCCGCCCGTAATGCCGGCGTCTTCTCGGTCGGTTATCTGTTTAATCTGGAACGCCGGGAACAGCTGGAAAAGGAGAAACCGAACCGGATCATCGACGATCTGCGGCAGGTGGAAGCACTGGTGAAGGAGGATCTTGCATGGACTTACAATATGATGTAATCATCATCGGCGCCGGTCCCGCCGGCATGACCGCGGCGGTGTATGCCAGCCGTGCAGGTCTGAAAACGGCGATGTTGGAAAAAGCGGCGCCTGGCGGCAAGATGATTAAAACCTTTGAAATTCAGAACTGGCCGGGAATCAAGGAGATTAACGGCGCGGAGCTGGCGTATCAGATGTTCGAGCATTCCACCCATTTTGGCGCGGAATATCTCTATGGCGACGTCGAAAAAATCATCGACGGTCCGATCAAGCAGGTGGTCTGCGCGGATGGTCAGATCTATGCCGCTCCGGCGGTGATCATCGCCACGGGAACGCGCGAGCGGCTGTTGGGCATTCCAAATGAGAAAGAACTGACGGGCAAGGGCGTATCCTATTGCGCGGTGTGCGACGGCAGCTTCTTCCGCGATCAGCCGGTGACGGTCATCGGCGGCGGCAATTCTGCGCTCGAGGAATCGTTATATCTGACGCAGTTTGCCAGCGAGGTTCACATCGTGATCCGCCGCGACGTCTTCCGCGCGGAGCCGATCATCCAGCAGGCGATCGAACAGAACCCGAAAATCGATATCATCCGCAGCCATGTTCCGGTCGAAATTCTGGAACAGGAGGGGAAAGTCGGCGGCATCGTATTGAAAAATGTTCATGACGGGCAGCTGATGAAGCTGGAAACCAAAGCGGTGTTCCCGTACATCGGCGCAGATCCGTGCACGGAATTTGCGCAGGATCTGGGGATTCTGGACGAGCGTGGTTATATCCGGGTCAACAACAATATGGAAACTGCCCGGGCCGGCATTTACGGCGTCGGCGATGTGACGGCCAAGACGCTGCGGCAGGTGGTCACCGCGGCCAACGACGGCGCGATCGCCGCGCAGCAGGCTTTCCATCAGATTAAGCAGTAAGCGCATCGACATAATCGTCAAAGCGTAGAGTAAGAAGGAACGCGCAGGGAAACCGGAAATGGAATCCTGCGGATTCATGAAGAAGCAAAAAGGAGGAACGAAAAAGATGACATCAAGAACAATTCGATTTGCCAACGGCTTCAACGGCGAGCTGCTGCTGGACGAGGGCAGCGTCAAGATCGGCCGCGGGGCGGGCGAGGCAGCGCCTTACGACATGCTTTACGGCGCGCTGGCGTCCTGTTTGTACGCGACGTTCTCAGGCATTCTGGAAAAGAAACGGATTGAAATTGAAGGCGCGGAAATCGTGGTCGCAGGCGAAAAGCGCACAGAGGTTCCGACAACCTTAAAAACGGTGCATCTGACCGTAACGATTCACGGAACGGATAAGGAAGACGCGGTCCGCAAATCCTTTGATCTGGCGACGAAATACTGCTCTGTCTACCAGACGATCAGCCACGTGGCGGAAATGAGCTACGAGCTGCATTTTGCCTAAGCGTTACGAATTGAACCTGAACCTTATCCGGTTCAGGTTTTTTTCAATCATCTGCGGTTTTTGATGAAGGGAAAACGGCACGAAGAAAAGAGGAAAATTATGATCTATACTGTCACCTTAAATCCGGCGCTGGATTATTACTGCACCATGGAAACGTTCAAGCTGGGGGCAACGAACCGCTGTGTCACCGAGAGTCTGATCGGCGGGGGCAAGGGTATCAACGTGTCGCTGATGTTGGCGCAGCTGGGCGTGCCGACCACGGCGCTGGGCTTCGCCGCCGGGTTTACCGGCGAGGAATTGATCCGCCAGCTGCGGGATCAGGCCGTCAATGCGGATTTTATCCGCTGTGCGAGGGGGCAGACGCGGATTAACGTCAAAATCAGTGCGGGAGTGGAAACAGAGATCAACGGCCGGGGACCCCAGGTCAGCGCATCGGAAAGAGAAGCGCTGTTAGACAGGATCCGCCGGATTCAGCCCGGGGATACGCTGGTGCTGTCCGGGAATGTGCCGCCCACGCTGCCCGGATCGATTTATCAACAAATTCTGGCACAGGCTGCGGATCCCGCCATTCGCGTCGTTGTGGACGCCGAAGGCGAACTCCTGCGGGATACCTTGCCCTTTCATCCGTTTCTGATCAAGCCCAATCTTGCGGAACTACGCCAGCTCGTTGCCAATCCTCAAGCGCCTATATCGGATCAGATTGAGGAGCTGCGGGATCAGGGCGCCGGGCATATTCTGGTGTCGATGGGGGCGGAAGGCTCAGTCCTCTTTGCGGCCGGGGGCGGCGTCTATCGCCAGCTGCCGCTGGCAGGCCCGACCGTCAGTACCGTCGGGGCCGGCGATTCTATGGTCGCAGGCTTTCTGGCAGCGCTTGAAAATCCTGCCTGCACGCTGGAAGACAGTCTGCGCTGGGCAGCCGCCTGCGGCACCGCCACGGCGTTCAGCCGCGGGATCGCCCGGCGGGAAAGGGTCGAAGCTTTGCGGGATCAGATTCAGATCGAATTCTGAAAAACCGTTTCTATCCTGATGAATTCCGTGCAGATGAGGAATAAGGCTCGTCCTGCGAACGATCCGGATGGGTTCTTCCCTGGTTTTGGTTTCCATTGAAACCCGAACTTTTTCTGATGGAAATTCAGGCGCTGCTTCTTTATAGTGAAATCAGAGCATTGCAGAAAGAAGGTACAAATGAATGAGAAAGCTACTATCCCGTCAGATCGTGACAGAACAGGGCATCGTTGAAGGCAGTTTGACATTTCAAGGAGATACGATTACCGCCATTCAGCCGGAATCGCTGAATGAAGCGGAAGGAAGTGAAGCCTGGGCGATTTTGCCGGGCATCATCGACATTCACACCCATGGGGGCGGCGGATATCTCACAAATTATCTGGCCAATTCCGGCTCGATTGATGAAATCCGCAAGCTGTCCCGGTTCTATGCTTCCCGCGGCGTCACTTCGTTTATGGCGACGGTATCGCTGTGGTCCGAGGAGAAAATGGGCGCGATCATGTCTGGCATCGCGGATCTGGTCCATCATGAAAAAATGCCGGGCGCACAGATTCTGGGCATCAATCTGGAGGCGCCGTGTTTCAGCTTGAAGAAATCCGGCGCCGGGTTTATGACGCCGCAATGGATGCCGAATCCGAGCCGTGAACTGGCTGAGCGTTTCATCGAAGCCGGGCGCGGTTTGCTGAAATATGTAACGCTGGCCCCGGAGCTGCCGGGGGCGCAGGCGGCGATTGAAACGTATCGGAAAGCGGGAATTCAGGTGGCGGCCGGTCATACCGACGCTTCTTCGAGCCAGATGAAGCAGGGAATTGAATGGGGCGTGCGCAGCGTGAGTCATGCCGGCAACGCGATGTCGATGATCCATCAGCGGGACATCGGGGTGTTGGGCCAGCTGATGCTTCATCCGGAAGTGATGGCCGAGCTGATTTGTGATTTTATCCATCTCAGCCCGGAATTTATCCAGCTGATGCTTCGAGTCAAGGGCAGCGATCACTTGTGCATGATCGCCGACGCCTCGGAGCTGGCTGGCCTGGAGGAGGGCGTCTATGATACTCAGCCCCGGCCGGTGCGGCTGAAGCCGGATGGCCGGGTGGTTGTGGAGGGCAGCGACGTCCTGTGCGGAAGCAGTCTGTTCGTCATCGACGGTCTGCGCAATCTGACCTCCGCTCTGCACTTACCGTTGACGGAAGCGGTGAAAATGTCTTCGCTCAACGCCGCCCGGCATTTCCAGCTGGATTCTCGGATTGGCAGTCTCAAGCCGGGGAAACAGGCGGACTTGATCGTCATTGACAAGGAATTTCACGTCCTGGAGACCATTGTGCAGGGACGGACGGTCTATCGCCAGAATGATAAGATCGAACGGAATCCGGCGATTACAGATCTCAAAATCGGCTGAATGCCAAAATGGCAATAAAGGTCCGGAACACTCGGGGTTGACCGAGGAGTTTCAGATCTTTTTTTTGATTTCCTGCCAGCGAAATTCCCTGCATAAACTCCGGGTTTATCCCGTTGTTTTTGTATTTGACAATCAGGCAGTCTTGAAAATGCAGGGAAAAGAAACCTTTTACGCAGGAAAAAAGCCTGGAGAAATTACCGGTTAAACACGAATTCTGTGCGATGGTATTTGCTTCCCAAGCTCTTTACAATGAAGTTATCAGAAGCGTACCGCAGGATCTCTTCACACGATCCCAAAAAGAAAGATGAATTTCTGGAAAGAGAAAGCGAGGTGAAAGTGAATGATTCAGTTATTGCGGATTGACGAACGTCTGATCCATGGGCAGGTCGCTACGGCCTGGACGCGCCAGCTGGGGATCACCGCCGTGGTGGTGGCCAACGATGAGGCGGCAGCCAACGAGCTGGTTACCATGACGCTGCGAATGGCAACACCGCCGGGGATAAAGGTCGCGGTAAAAACCGTCCGGGAAGCGGTCAGCCTGTTCCACGACAAGCGCACGGCAGGGTTAAAGATTCTGATCGTTGTGGACAAGCCGTGCGATGCGCTGAAGCTGGTTCGGCAGGTGCCCGGGATTCCCTGTGTCAATATCGGCAACTTCGGCCGCGTTGGCGACCGCCGGGGACGCCGGGCGCTGACTGACAATTTCTCAGCCAGTGAAGAAGAGCTGGAACAGCTGCGGGAAATCGCCCGATCCGTCCGCTGCGAGGTGCAGGTGCTGCCGTCGCTGCCCAAAAAAGACCTGAAACAATTTCTTTAAGAAAGAGGAGGAAAATCCATGTTACAAAGTGCCTTGATTCTGGCGTTTGTGTACTACATCGTCTACCTGCTGGACTGCAGCATGGCCTGGGACGCTACCTGGCGTCCGCTGTTCGTCGCATTTCTGACCGGACTTGCGTTAGGGGATATGAAAACCGGTCTGATCATGGGCGCTTCCCTGGAAGCGATCTACATGGGCATCTCCGCGATCGGCGGCGTAATTCCTTCCGATCCCTGTTCAGCTTCGATTCTGTCGGTGGCCTTCGTCGTGCTGACCGGCGCAGATCTCAATCTGGCGCTGGCGCTGGCGGTGCCGATCGGCACGGTCATGCAGTATGTCAGCACGCTGATCTCCCCGATTGATATTTCGTTAGTCGGCTTGTTTGAAAAATTTGCCCGCGAAGGCAAGGATAAATCTTATACACTGCTGCATTATGCAAGCCTGTTTATCATCCGTCCGCTGCCGAAAACTCTGGTGGTTTTCCTGGCCGCTGCGCTGGGCGTGGAAAATCTGCAGGCGGTTACCAACCTGCTTCCAGCCTTCGTCATGAACGGGCTGAGCGTCTCCGGCGGCATGTTAGTGGCCGTCGGCTTCGCGATCCTGACCTCGATGATCTGGTCGAAAGAGCTGGGGATTTACTTCTTCATCGGCTTCGCCTGCGTCAAGTTCCTCCATCTGCCGATCATCGGCGTCAGTATCTTTGCCCTCGCCGCAGCGATTCTGAACTACACCCGCCAAGGCCAGATTAAGAAAATGAAGGATGAAATCATCGCGCAGCTGCCTGAAAATCAGGAAGGGAAGGAGGACCTGTTCCAATGAAAAAGACGTATACACCGGAAGAAAAGAAAAACCTGAGACACCTGTTCTGGCGTTCCGGTCATTTCTGGGCGACCTTCAACATGGTGAAGATGATGGGCCAGACCTATGCGTTCTGCCTGTTCCCGATTCTTAACGAAGTCTACGCCGGAAAGGAAGACCTGCGCCGGGAAGCGATGCTGCGCAATACCGAGTTCTTTAACTGCAATGCCAGTATGTCCGGTCTGTGTCTGGGCGTCAGCTACGCGCTGGAAAAAGAGCGGGCGGCCAATCCGGATTCCGTCTCGCCGCAGATGATTACCAACATCAAGACGTCCCTGATGGGACCGCTGGCAGCGATCGGCGATTCCCTGTTCTTCAACTGCATCCGCGTCATTTCCGGCGGCATCGGCATCGCGCTGGCCTCGCAAGGCAATCCATTAGGCGTCGTGTTGTTCGTGGCGATTTACGGCGGTCTGTTTCTGGCGCTGAAATGGACGCTGATCAAGCTCGGCTATGGCTTGGGTACCAACGTTATCACCGAAGCCTTCCATTCCGGCATCATCGGCATGATCACCCAGTCGGCGTGCATCATGGGCTTAATGATGGTCGGCGCGCTGGTGGCGCAGATGGTTTCCGTGCAGATTCCGCTGGTTGTCCCGATGGGCGGCGGCGCGGAGATGGTCGTCCAGACAATCTTCGACGAGATCATGCCGGGCTTGCTGGAACTGGGATTGTTGTTCGGCATCGTTGCCCTGCTTAAACGCAAATGGAAGCCGATCACCGTGATCGCGCTGATTCTGGTCATGGCGATCACCGGCTCATTCTTCGGCATTTTCTGATCGGCTCGCAAAAAAGGAAGTCCCCTTCCTTTTTTGTGTTGATTCAAGCTGAGAAGACAGGAATTCCCAAGAAAAGGAAAAATTTGGCATAGGATTGCTGACCTGAAAGAAAGCGGCGCAATGCTATAATGAGGAGGAAACAGGCATGAAAAGCAAAGGATGTTGGGCATGAACGCAAATTACCGGCAGCTGTCCCTGCTCTACGAATTTCTTAATCATACGGGACAATATCTGACTTATTCGATGCTGTGCGAACAGATGAACGTCTCCGAGAAAACAATCCATAACGATATTCAGGTGATCAACGATACCATCCGCAAGAATAACCTTCAGATCTGTCTGCGCAAGAACCGGGGATTTCTTCTGCAGGCGCAGGATCCGCGGGTGATCCGGGAGCTGAAAAACCAGTTCCGCTACCGGTTCTACAATGTCTACGATCTTCAGGAGAACTTCAAGCTGCGCATCAACACCATTTTGAAACAGCTGCTGATCAGCGAGGAGTATATCAAGCTGGAGACGATCGCCGATCGGATGTGGCTGAATCCGCAGTCGATTTCCCGGGAGATGAAGGAAGTCCGGAAAATGCTGGGCGATTACAATCTGGAACTGATCAGCCGCCCTTACCGGGGGATGAAGATCGAAGGCAACGAAATCAACTACCGGTTCTGCTACATGGATTCAATTTGTTACTACAACCACAAGGTAAAGATGATGGACGTGTTTCTGGACGTCGATCACAAGGATCAGATGGAAGGCGAGGAACGCGAGGCGATCGCGAAAATGGTTTCCGATTTGATCTGCACGCGGGAAATGGGGATCAGCGACCTGGAAACCCGGAAATGGATCGTCATGATCATGTTGTCGGAAAAACGCCGGAAGGCCGGCCATTTTGTGAGCTTTTCTGAGGAACAGGCGCAGCTGCTCGATCAATTCCGGCCGCTGTTTCCGTTGGATGATCTGGGTTCGCAGCTGGCAGCGTATTATGGAGAACCACTGCCGCCGCAGGAACAGCGCTTTCAGCTGTTGTTTCTCTTATGCAATCTGGACCTGTCCGATACGGCGATCGAAGAAACCCGATTCGGGCCTTTTTATGATTTGGCAGTCGTCCTGTTTGATAAAATCCGCAGAAAATTCGCCTCTTTAGACATTTTAAACCTCACGGCGATGGAGGCGATGAAGACGGAATTTCTGCGTTTTCTGATCCCGATCGTCGTGCGGATGTCGTTTAAAATCCCGGAAAACAACACGACCTCCGAGCTGGTGCGGATTGCCAAGCAGACGCCGGTTTCCTGTCAGATCGCGATCATCATTCACGATATCATTCAGAACTGGTTCGACTGCGATAGCGGCGAGGTCTCGCAATGTCTGATTTCACTGTTTATCTATCGTCAGATCAAGAAGATCGAGAATAAGCGGATGCAGCTGCGGCTGGCTCTGTATCCGGTCGCGAATGTGTTTGTCGGGGAGGCGCTAAAGGAAGCGCTGCTGGAACGGCTGCATTATTATGTCAAATCCGTGGATATTCTAAGAGAGCGGGAACTGGCGGACATTTCTTCGGAAACCGTGGACTTCTTAATCTGCTTTGACGAAAGCGTGCCGGTTTCCGTGTCCTCTTCCATCCCGGTTTTAAAAATTGACTACTATCTCAACAACGATGACTACCAGTCGCTGTATCAGAATATGATTCAGCCGTCGCTGAAATATGAAACGCCGTTCTCGCCGCTGAGCCGGGAGGACGTTTATCTGGACGCCCGTTTTTCCAGTATGGAGGAACTGAAGCAGACGCTGATCAGTTTTTATCTGGAAGAGCTTGACCAGCAGTGGCTGGCTTATTTATTGTATCGGAAATTTCTGCATCTGGACTGGCTGGTATGGGATGAGACGCTGAATATCATTCTGTTTACCTCGGAAAAAAGACGGATGATGACCAAGCTGTTCGATCTTGCGAAACCCTTGCCGGTCAAAAACAAGAAGATCAAACGCATCTATTTTTTCGTGATTCAGACCGGCGGCGACCCGATCCGGTTAAATACGGCGGAAACATTGATCCGGCGGATGACGGAGGGACAGCCCCGGATTCTGAGGGATGAGGCGGGAAGTCTGTTAGATCCGTATGCCTATTATATTCATCACCGCAAGGTTAAAATCAGCTGATCGGGAAGTCGGCCGGGCGTTTCGGAATAAGAAAGCGATAAGGTTACAAGGTTTGATAAGCCGCCGCCATCTTATTGACAAGGAGCCGCCGGATTTTGACTTCTCTTTTTTTGTGAAACAGATGCGCTCCTCAGGAATCTTTTCCGGACTAAACGCTGAAGCTGAAGAAGAAAGTTCTCCGAATAAAAATCGGCATGTTCCCGATTGAGAACCGCCAGGGGCTGTGGTAAAATACAGCTAACAAAACAAGAGGTGATCGAGATGAAGAAAAAGCGTGTAATCCTGGTCAGCGGAATGTCCGGCGCAGGCAAGACGAGCGCGACCAGCGTTTTGGAAGATATGGGTTATCACTGCATCGACCAGTTTCCCGTTCAGCTGTTAAGCCTGTTGGTGGATCTAATTGAAAGCAGTACCGATCCGCGCTATTCCTATCTGGCGCTGGCAACGTCGGCCAAGGATTTCCCGGAGTTCCTGAATGCTTTTGAGGGTGAGGATATGGATGTGCGCGTACTGTTTCTGGACGCATCCAATGATGTGCTGCTGCACCGCTACAAATCCACGCGGCGCACGCATCCGCTGCTGATCTCCAACGTCTGCAATACGCTGGAGGAAGCGATCAGCGTCGAGCGGCAGATGTTTCAGAATTACAAAGACACCGCGTTTCTTTCCGTCGACACGACGTTTTTAAAAGCGTCGGAACTGAAGCAGAAAATCGAGAAGTATTTCTCACTGAGCAGCGCGCCGGTCTTTTCGATCAGCTTCATCTCGTTTGGCTATAAGCACGGCGTCCCGCTGGATGCCGATCTGATGATCGACGTGCGCTTTCTCCCCAATCCCTATTGGGAAGTCGAACTGCGTCCCTACTCCGGCGACGATCCGCAGGTCTACCATTACGTCATGGACAAACCGGAAACCCGGGAATTTATCAAGCGGCTGCTGGAATTTCTCGATTACGCGTTTACCGAATATGTCAAGGAAGGCAAGAATCACTTCACCGTAGCGATTGGCTGTACCGGCGGCCAGCACCGCTCCGTCGCGATCACGAATTTCCTGTATGATCACTATAAGATCCAGTATAACTGCTATAAAGAACATCGCGATAAGCGGGGGCTGGATGAACAATAACCCGTTGAAGGTCGTCGTTATCGGCGGCGGGCATGGCCAGTCGGTCATCCTGCGCGGCATTAAATTCATTCAGGATATTCAAATCTCGGCGATCGTCACCGTGGCGGATGACGGCGGCAGCACCGGACGGCTGCGGCGTCAGTTTCATATCCCCGCGATGGGCGATATCCGCGCGGTGCTGATCGCGCTGGCGGAGTCGGAAACCTTGCTTAAAAATCTGATGGAGTATCGCTTTGAAGGCGATCCGGATCCTGATCAGGAAGATCAGGGCGTCATGGGCCACAACCTCGGCAATCTGATTCTGACCGCCCTGACGCAGAGCTGCGGCAGCTTTCTGGAAAGCATCGGAATTCTTTCCAAGATCCTCAATGTGCGCGGCGATATCATTCCCGCTACTACTCAGGTGATCACGCTGTTCGCCCGGATGGCCGACGGCACGATCGTGCGCGGGGAGTCCAACATTCCCAATATCAATAACCGGATCGACACGGTGTTTTATCAGGAAACCGTCAAGGCCTCCGAGAAGGCAGTTCGGGCGATCCGCGAAGCGGATGTGATCATTTACGGCATCGGCAGCATCTTCACCAGTATCCTGCCGAATCTGATCATTCCGGAGATCGCCGAAGCGATCCGCCAGTCGGACGCTTACGGCGTGTATTTGTGCAACGCGATGAGCCAGCCGGGTGAAACCGACGATTTTACAATGGAGGATCATGTCGACGCACTGGTCCGTCACGGTGCGAAGATCGACGAGGTGCTGGTCGCTCAGGATCCGATCCCGGATGCGGTCCTGAACCGCTATGCGTTAGAAGGCGGAAAGCCTGTCAGCATCCTGCAGCAAGAGCATCCCTATCAGGTTACCCCGGCGCCGCTGCTGGATTTCAGCGACGATTTGGTCCGCCACGACGCCGATAAGATCCGCCGCTGCATGCAGCAGCTGTTAGCGAAAATAAAGGAGTAAGTATGTCGTTTACCACTGAAGTCAAATCCGAAATCGCTCAGAATGAGCTGAAACCCTGCTGCCAGAAGGCGGAGCTTTCCGCTTTGGTGCAGCTGTGTTCGTCGTTAACGATCAACGCTCAGGGCATGTCGTTGATGATCAAGACGGAAAACGCGGCGACGGCAAAACGAATCCTTAAGCTGCTGAAGGAAAATTACGCCGTGGAAACCGATCTGTCGGTCATCAAGAAGATGAATCTGAAAAAAAACAACATCTACCGGCTGCAGGTGCTGAACAAGACGACCGAGATTCTCAACGATCTGGGCCTGTTCACCGATCACGGGCTGCAGAACCATCCGACCCGCAAGCTCGTTCAGAAAGAATGCTGCGCACGGGCCTATCTGGCCGGGGCGTTCATGGCGATGGGTTCAGTCAATTCCCCGCAGAAGACCAATTATCATCTCGAAATTGTAACCAACGACGAAGCTCACGCGCTGTTCATTCAGAAGCTGATGCATAAATTTGATCTGCCGGCCAAGGTGATCGCCCGCCGCACGTCCTTCGTCGTGTATTTGAAAGCGGCCGATAAGATCGCTGATTTCCTGCGCTGCGCCGGTGCGTATGAAGCGCTGATGAAGTTTGAGGATATCCGCATCCACCGCGATTTCCGCAACAACCTGACGCGGCTGGACAACTGCGAGGTCGCCAACGAAATGAAAAGTCAGGCGGCGGCCAAGAAGCAGCTGGAGGATATCGCCCGGATCGAGAAAGCCGGCCGGCTGCGGTTTCTCGATGAAAAGCTGAAAGCTGTGGCCCAGCTGCGCGTGCAGTTCCCGGAGGCCAGTCTGAACGAACTGAGCGCGGAATATGAAAAACAGACGGGGGTTGCCATGTCCAAATCCGGCATGAAGCACCGCTTCGGCAAGCTCCACGAGATCGCGGAGCAGCTTCCCCCAATTTCGGAAATCCAGAATGAATCCTGAAGAATCCGCATAAAAAAAGCCAGGATGTTCCATACTTCTAAGGAGGTGAGGACATTGGCTTTTTTTCTTTTATTGATCCAGCTGGCCGGTTTATCCTGGAATTTAACGTACACCGCGGAAGAATGGAACTGCGATCAGGGGCAGATTACCGTCGTGCTCCACGAACAATCGCTGCCGATTTCCCTGTTTGATGTCGAGCTGACAGACGCCGGGAAAACCCGGGCTTGCGAAATTGTGAGTCAGGCGGAAACACTGACGTTGGAAATCGACGATCATGTCGCCCAGACCTCGCCGCTGCCGGTATGGCTGTTTGCGGATGGGGAGCTGGTGCAGCGCTTGTTGATTGAGGAAGGGCTGGCTTCGGTTTCGATCTCCAACCCGGAATACACCTATGCCGCCCAGCTGCAGGCCGCCCAATCTCAGCCGGTAATCGCCCACGGCTCTGTCAATTCAGTCACGGAGTACAGCCGCCGGCGGGGCGAGGTGGGACTGGCGGTGCTGTGCTTTATGACGTCCGGCTTTCTTGTCCTGTGGATTCTTGGCGTCCGTCATGCCCGCCGCCGTCATCCGCAGAGAAGCTGAAGAAATTCTTAAATTTGAGGTTCGGGTTGCAAAACTTTTCTCTTTTGCGGTCAATTAGGATATAATGAAACCGGTGATAAACATGAGATTTCTAACGATGATTTTTACAATCCTGCTGATCATCGCCTTTCTCAGCATGGCCTGGCCGTTTATTCTGGCGATGCTGGCAGTCATGGCGGTCTTGGGGATCTTTGGCATGTTCAAGATCAGAAAGATGACCAAGACGATGAACGACCAGTGGTCGTCGAAGGATCAGAATCAGGATTCAGTTTGGATTGACGAACAAACTCAGGACAGCCCGTTTGAACAGCGGGTAGCTCAGCCTGAGGTTTTTGAAGCGGAATATACTGAAAGAAGGACGGATGAGGATGGAAGCCAGTCAGATACAAAGGGACTTTGATCCCGTTACCGTAGACGATTATCCGCTGATCCAGCGTTATTTATCGTTGGCGCAGTATGAAGAAAGCAACCACAACTTGGTCAACATGATCCTGTGGATCAATTCCTATCCGCTGTTTAAGTGTCAGAATGAAAACTGGCTGCTTCTTTTGGGCGTGCACGAAGGCACGTTGTTTATTTACATGCCCTTATGCCGGCCGGAATATTTCAAGGAAGCAATTCTGGCAGCCAGAGGCATCTTTGAGCATTATCGGCTGCCATTTGTGCTGAGCTGCTTCACAAAGGAAGCGGCGCAGTGGTTTGCGGATACGTTTCCCAACACCTGTCTGGAGGAAAACCGCGACAGCGCGGATTATGTTTACCTGTGCGAGAAGCTGAAAACCTTCGCAGGCAAGAAGCTGCAGAAGAAGCGCAATCATCTCAACGCATTCTATAAGGAGTATGCGGGACGCTGGGAATATGAGTCGTTCAACGCGGATAATGTGAAGGAATGTGAAGCGTTTCTGCGGCAGTGGCATGCCGAGGATCCGGATGAATTTCTGCAGACGGAACGGCGCGGCGTTTTCCGGATTCTGGAATTATTCGGGCAGATTCCTTACCGCGGCGGTCTGATCCGCATCGACGGGGAAGTGAAGGCGTTTGCGGTCGGCTCCTGGCTGAGCGCGCGGATGTGTCAGGAAAACATTGAAAAAGCTGACGACGAGATTCGGGGATTATATCAGGCGATCATGAAGGAATGGCTGACGCATGAGTTTGATGAAGCCGAGTACGTCAACCGTGAAGACGACATGGGCCATGAGAATATCCGTCAGGCTAAACTGGCGTACCATCCGGAGTTTTTGATCGAGAAGTACCGGATTTGCGGAAAGGAGAATCAGCTATGATCAGCAAGGCGCTGCCGCAGGAAAAAAAGATTGTGTACGGCATCTGGAAGCAGGTGTTTGCCGGCGATGACGGTGGTTATACGGATTATTTCTTCCGCACGCTGTATAAGCCGGAGAATACGCTGGTGCTGAAAGATTCGGGGAATATCGTATCGACGCTGATGCGGATTCCGCATTCGATCATGTTAGCCGGGCATGTTCTGGAAACGTCGATGATTTTAGGCGTGGCGACGATTCCGTCTTACCGCAAGCGGGGCTGCATGCACGAGCTGATGAACGACGTGCTGGACGAGGTGGAGCACAGGGAGCTGGTGACCTTGATTCAGGCTTACAATCCGTCGATGTATACGCAGTTTGGCTTTGAAATGGTGTATTACCGCCGGCGGTATTCCATCCATCGCTCCCAGATTCCCCTTTGCAGCAACGAGGGCCTGACCTACAAGGTGCAGTCGCAGGATCTGCTCGATGTGTATACGGCGTATGTGCGGCGCTTCGATGGTTTCTATCTGCGGACGAAAGAGGACTTCGATCATCTGCAGGAGGAGTGCAATGCCGAGGGCGGCAAGCTGATCGCCTACTATGATCAGAACAAACAGATTCAGGGCTACGCGTCATTATATCAGACCGCGCAGGGCATCGAGGTGCGCGAGTGTATTTATCTCAACAGCGTCGCGTTGTTCAAATTGTTGAATCTGGCGCTGCAGCTGAAACCGGAGATTATCCTGCATACCACGCAGGATGAGCATCTGGAAAAGATTATTCAGGGCCTCACATGGCAGGACTATGGCTTCACGATGGCGCGGATTAACGATTACGATCTGTTCAACCGGCTGTACGGGAGCGCGGTGACTTCGCCGAAGGAAGCGTTTGCGCTGAGCGGCAAGCCGTTGTTTATGCACGAATACGCGTAAAAGAGAATGAAGTACCAAGCTTTAATGATAAGGGTTATCTCGCGGTTCTGTCAGGACAGGAAGCAGTCTGCTGAAAAGAGTTATGCCGCGCATGCTGGTGATCCAGCGCTTGAAAAGTCTTGTGGACAGAGATCGTAATCAGAAAGAAGCGAAGGAGGATCCTGCCGATGATTATGGTATTGATCATTGCGTTTTGTTTCTGGTATGGCGGATATGCTTTTAAAAATCCTGAGAAAGTCTGGGAGTACCAGCATTTCCTCACGGTTAAAGATGGAACACCGACTCTATTTTCCATCTATTTTATCAAAGCTTGCGGTATTTTATTGATCATGACTGCCATCGTCATGGTATTCCCTTTTATTGAGGTGATATTGGATAAAACAATATTCAAATGATATTTTTAAGAGTCATTATAAAAATCAGGAACAATGTAAAAACAAAGGCATTGGGTTAAGTCATCGAAACAACTTAACGTAATGCCTTTATTTTACAGTTTACAAACTTTTCAGGGATTCTTCTATATTCCAATCTTGGACTTCGCCAACCTGCGAAGTGAAACCAGAAACGCCCGGAGTACAACGGCGGGTGATTCTATGTTAAGATAGAAATGATCATCATGAAATCAACAAAGAAGGCAGGTGAACGGCGGTGCTTTCGGGGAAGCATCCGCAGAAATATGGTCACAAGCAAGAAGTTTTGCGCTATTTCAGGGATTACCCTGGAGACGCTGCGGCATTATATCGACCTTGAGCTTTTAAAACCAGCGAAAGTGCTGGCGAACGGCTATCGGGAATTTTCCATTGATAATGCGGTCGAGGTCTTCTATCTAAGACATGAACGGGGACTGGGAGCGAGTCTGAATCAATTCCATCCCGAAAACGAGGCCGAAAATCTGGCGGATCAGGATGGGCGCTATCAGGAAAATCTGCTTCAGCTGCAAAAACAAAAAGCATTGCTGGAACGGCAGATTGAGCGTAATATCTATTATCGGAATTTAATTCAGCGCGCGATCCATCAGAAGGGGCAGCCCTTGTATTTGAATGTGCAGCAGCTGTTCAGCCTGAGCTTCCTGGAGTTTTCTCCCGCCAATCTGGATCGCCAGAACGTCTTGAAAATGATTGAAAAATGGATGCAGTTTCCTGAACTGCTGCATCTGGCTTTCCGGATCGATCCAAAGCAGCTGACATCTGATTCTGATATCTTGGAACCGCGTGTCGGATTAGGGATCCGAACCGATTTTGCCAGACAAAACGAACTTCCGTATGCGGAAGCCGAGACCAGCTGCGGCAGCGGAAAAATGGTAATGATTGTTTCGCGCAGTGAAAGCTTAACACAAATCCCGAAAACGGCGCTGGCCTCTTTGCTGGAATGCACCGATCAACCCATCCGCAAGGAGCTGGTCGGTCGGCTGATCACACGGGTTCAGGAAGACGGCAAACTCTGGTATTATTTCAGCTGCAGTCTGGACTTGGGATCTTGACCCCGTGGTAACCACGGGGTTTATAGTAAGGTCAGATCGATTGTGAAAATATCGACGAGGGAGGAAAATATGAAAAGACTTGGCCTTATCTTGATTTCTCTTTTCATGGTGCTTTCCTGCGCTGCCTGCGGGCAAACGAAGGAAGAAACGAAGAAAGCAGAACTCAAATTCACGGCTGGAAGCTATACGGCTTCAGCACAGGGCTACAACGGGGAAGTGTCGATTGAAGCGACTTTCTCAGAAAACGCAATTACGGACATTCAGGTTCAAGAACAGAAGGAAACGGCGCATGTCGGCGATGTCGCTTATCCCATTTTGATTGAGGATATCCTGGCAGCCAACGGCACGGGGGTTGACGTTGTCAGCGGGGCGACCTTTACGAGCATCGCTTTGAAGAACGCGGTCAACGCAGCGGCGGAAGCGGCGGGCGCTTCTGATCTGGACGCCTTTAAGAAGAACACCGTAGAACATGCGGCGCAGGAAGAAATTACAGGGACCTGGGACGTCGTCATCGTCGGCGCCGGCGGAGCAGGCATGATGGCCGCCGCGCAGGCAGCCCAAAACGGGGACACGGTTCTGGTATTGGAAAAGAACGCGGAAATGGGCGGAAATACGTTAGTTTCCGGCGGCGCTTATCAGTCGACCTTTGACGCTGTTGTCTGGGATCCGGCCAATCCGGATGCGACGACCGGCGAATACAATGGCGAAACCTATGAAAAAGTTAAAAATGACGCGGGACGGATTGATACGCTGAAAACAATTCTGAACTGGTCGGAAGAACCGTTTGACGGAACGATTGACGACGAACATCCGTTTGTCGCGGGCGATATTGCGCTGAATGCGGTGCGCGGCGTCCATGAGGAATATCTGCCGACGCTGAAAGCGCTGAAAGAAGAAATCCGGGCTTATCTGGATTGGGCCCAGCCGCAGCTGGATGCGGGCGTCCATGAAACAAAGCTGACGTTGTTCTCCACGATCAACCTGCATATCTTCCAGACATATTATGGCGGCTTGCGTCCAAACCGGGAGAATACGGAATGGATTTACGGCGATGAAAAGCTGGTTCGCCAGTTTGTCGAAGGTGGTCAGGAAATTAAAGACTGGCTGGAAGCTCAGGGAGCTTCGATTGATCAAAGCCGTGCCTTTACGTTAATCGGATGCTTGTGGCAGCGTGAAAACGCAGTCAATGGCGGCACGGTTGACGGCGAATTCTATGAAGGCAAGTGGGGCGGATATTTCGCGGTCCCGGCCAATACGGTTTTAAAAGCGAACGAAGCGAATAAAATTATGACCCGCACGACGGCGAACGAATTGATCACGGATGAATCCGGGCGCGTTACCGGCGTGAAGGCGACGCAGTTTGACGGAACTCCGGTCACAGTCATGGCCAACAAAGGCGTCATTCTGGCGACCGGCGGCTATGGCGCGAATATTGAGATGGTCCAGAAGACAAATGATTACTGGAAAGATGAATTTATTGCCAACAATATCGGGACAACCAATCGTTCCAGTCTGAAGGGCGACGGCACGACGATGGGTCAGGCTGTTGGTGCAGCGACAATCGGCGAAGGCTGGACACAGATGATGCCGTTAGGCTGGGTTGATAATGGAAATCTGGCTGGCGGCGCCGGCGAGAACGTCATTTACGTCAATCCGGAAACGGGCAAGCGGTATGTCGATGAATCCGCGGAACGCGACGTTCTGTCAGAAGGCGGCTTTGAAAACGGAATGAGCGAAGCAAAAGCAAAGGAACTGGGATTAAAATATGTACCGGGGATCTACGTTGAAATTTCCAATGTGGGAACAACGGCTGGCACCGGCGGTTTCAACAACATTCCTGAAGATGTTGAAGGCCGGATGATTTTCAGAACGGTGGAAGAAACCGCGGAATTGATCGGCTGCGACGCGGAAACGCTGCGGCAGACAATTCTGGATTACGATAACTACGTCATGGGCGTTGCCGATACGCTGGACGTGGAGAAGCTTTCGTATCGCGGAACTGTCGGTCAGGTCGAAATGGACGACGAAGGCAATTATCTGCCGGATACGTACAAGCTGGACATGATCCGGGTTCGTTTCCTGGCTCCTTCCACGCATCACACGATGGGCGGATTGAGGGTCGATACCGATCGCCGCGTCCTGAATGAAAACGGCGAAGCGATCAAGGGATTGTATGCGGCAGGCGAAGTCACCGGCGGCTTCCATTCAGGAAATCGTCTGGGCGGCAACGCAATCACGGAGATCATCGTTTCCGGACGCATTGCCGGAAACAGCGCTTCCAACGAGAAATAAAGAACATCAGGCAAACATGGTGAATCCTCTTATCGAGGGCTCGCCATGTTTTTGTTTTCAGAGGTGATTGTATCCTTCCTTTCTCGCAGGACATGCAGCGTTTGCTATAAATCCGTTGTCCAAAAATTTTTTCGGGCAGACCCGGCTTCAATTTACGATCCGGGAAAATCAGGATAACGAGGCAACTTTGCATGAAATTTCGGATCAATACCCGAATTATCAATTTTGCGAAGGAGAAGAGAATGATGCATGATTCCACCATGTTCTGGTTTTATCTGAACCAGATTCCCATCGTCATGTTCTGGTCTTATTTCTTTAACGGTTTTTTGCCGGTTCGCTGGAATCCGCAGCCAGTTATATTGTGATGACGCAGCGGCGAATGCAATCTTTAATTATTTTGCGCATCAATGCGAACAGGGAAAAATCGCGTTTGAAATTCAGATTGAGGGCAGTCTGCTGGGATTGCCGGAGAGTCTGGATTTGAATACTTTATTAAGCAATATTCTGAAAAATGCGGTCGAAGCGTCGCAAGGCTGGATTATGCTTAAGATAAAGGTTAAAGGAAATCTTCTGGCTGTTGAATGCAGGAATTCCTGCGATCGTCAGAAGCTGTAAAAGAAGAAGTATCCAGGTCAGGGAATGACGATTATTAAAGGAATTGTAAAGAAGTATTGGGGAACATTGGAATTCTCGGTGGCGGATCAGGGGACAGTCAGCTTAAAAATGTTATTGCTGGGAAAGAAAGCACCGGAAGATCTGAATTGAACTTTGCGCTGCATAAGTAAAAGTCAGATCATTTTATGCTTTCTTTGTGCATGTCTTTGGTAAGATGAAGGAATCCCTGCGGCTTTTCTCAGCTTGGCGATCAGTTGGCGTGATAGGCGAATTCCTTTTTCCTGCAGCCGCATTGATATCTGGATATCGCTTAATGGATAATCGGGTGATTCCTGTTTAATCTGACTCTGAATGAAAGCAGTCAGCTCTGCTGTACTGTAATTCTGAACGCTGGATGAAGCAAAGAGCGCTTCAATGGGAAGCAGTTTTCCCCGAAATAGAAAATACTTGTTCTGAACCGCTCGTGTCAGCGTGGAGGGGTGAATACCCACGCGCCGGGCAATCGTTTTTTTCTGGCATGCGTGCAGCGGTGTCTGACGAATCAGCGGAATTTCCTGAATTTGAAGCAATTCGTTCATAATCAGGCTTAACGTGAGTGTACGCCGGTTCACAGCGTCGAGGAAAAACCGTGCTTCGTGGAGCGCCTGAGCCAATTCCAAAGAAGGATTTTCATTTAATTCCAGATCAACTTCCTGCATGCTTTCCAGAACGCAATGTTCATCTTCAATGCGAACTTCAAATTCTGGAAGAATCCAGCTGACCGTTTCCGATTCATAAGCGGCGCAAGGGAAAGGTGTGCATTCCTGCAGCTGTTGGAAATAAGTCTGAATCATCTGTTCGCTGCAATGGAGCCTGGCTGCGGCGCCAGCCCAGTCATGCACCAGAATCTCCGCTTCACACTGCGTTAAAAAGGCGATGGCCTCGGTCTGACCGCGGCGCTGCAGCTGCAGGATCAGACATTCTTGAGCGGAGCGGGCCGCGATGCCCGCAGGTTCCAGCTGTTGGAGAAGCCGCAGTTGTTCTTCCCAATCAGACAGCGGCTGATGAAATGCCTGCGCTAATTCATCGAGCGGTTCATCGAGGAAACCCCGGTCGTTTAAGGATTCGATCAGGATCTGACAAATCGTTTCTCTATATGGTTGGTTTAAGGTGTGCAGCTGGGCGTAAAGATCATCCTTGAATGAGGAGGCTTGTGTTTGAAAATCAAGCCAGCTGGATTTCAATTCCCGCAGAAACGGATTAGTCCGCTGCTTCCGGCGCAGCTGAGCGACCAGCTCAGCCCGGTTCCAGGTTAAGATCTGCAATGATTTTTCCAGACTGGGTGTAAAATGAAGCGCAGGCTTCGGTATCGGCCGGATCTGAATTGAGGATGACATACGTGCTCCTTTCCCGCTTTACTTTCTGATCTGTAAAGCAATGTTCAATCCTATAAGATAATAGGAATAAATTGGATAAATAAATAATTACATTGACCATGGACACGATTGATTCATGCTCCTAAAACGATTATACTAAATTTATTAAAATACTACTATTTATCTTTGAAGGAGAGGCAATGAGGGAAAATCAAACCTGGATTCAGAACGAGATACTGGCCGTTTTAAATAGAACGCCGCTTGATTCCGATCATGTCGAACGGTTTACGGCTGTCTGGTTATCACAGAAATTGAATTACAGCCGCAATTTTATCAGTCAGCTGTTAAATGATTTAGTCGCGCAGCGGCAGTGTGTGAAAATTAACACCCGGCCTGTATATTACCTGAGCCGCCAACAGCTTTTATCGCTGGGCTATGAAATTCCTGACGCGATTAGCGTTATATCAGGCTGGCCGGATTTAAAGAAATATAAAAACCGGAAAGAAGCTGATGTGTTTGATTCGCTGATCGGCAAAAATGGCAGTCTGGCTTACGCGATTGAGCAAGCCAAGGCCGCGGTTACCTATCCCCCGCAGGGCCTGCCGATGCTTCTGACTGGTGCGACAGGAACCGGGAAAAGCTTTTTAGCGCGGTTAATGGTACAGTATGCCCGCAGCCAGGGAACGCTTAAAGAGAATTGCCCATTTGTAACGATCAACTGCGCTGAATATGCGGATAATCCCGAACTGTTTCTGATCCATCTATTTGGCTATAAAAAAGGTGCATATACTGGAGCCGACAGCGACCGCCAGGGTTATTTAGCCTCAGCTAACGGCGGCGTGTTGTTTCTTGACGAGGTTCACGCGCTGAAACCCGAATGCCAGGAAAAAATCTTTCTGTTTCTGGATCAGGGTATCTATCACATGATCGGCGATCATGATACGTTGTATTCCAGTGAAGTCCGGATATTGATGGCAACAACAGAGAATCCGCAGGAGATTTTATTGAAAACACTGCTGCGTCGAATTCCGATTCTTGTGCAGCTGCCGGATCTTGAGCATCGCCCTTTGCCGGAGAAGCGGGAGTTAATTTTGACCCTGCTAAAGAAAGAACAGGAGAAGCTGGGGTGTTCGTTATTGATCAGCGACCTGGCTTATCATACACTGGAAACTGCCCATTTCCCGGGGAATGTCGGGCAGCTTGAAAATGCGGTAAAGGTCAGCGTCGCCAATGCGTTTTTGCGGCGTGGTGAGAATCAGCTGGAAATTCATATTCAGGATCTGCCCGCAGCACTGGCTTCCGGGATGACCTTTGATTTGCTTCAATGTTCCGATCAGATGCTGCATCCGCTTCGAGCCGTAGTTTCACCTGTGCAAAGTCCAAGCGGCTACGGGGTTTTCAATCAGGCTCTGCTGCATACCTTTCAAAGTTACCTTGACCGACAGATGAGCTTTGACAGCTTTCTCGCTGTCGCTTACATTAAGCTGGAACAATACGCCGACGCGCTGATTCAGGATCGGTGGATTACGCCTCAGGAGGAAATCTTTCGCAATTTGTCCGGGTTGATTTTATCGCTGACCTCTACGCACAGTTCCCACCGTCGGCTGTCCAATAATAAAATTAAAATATTAACACGCTATTTAGCTGACGCGGCCCGCCAACTCCAGCAGGAATTTCCGCTGGGTGTCCAGGATAAGGAGGCTGTGGAGGCTTTTCTGGCCCTGATTCAGCAGCGGTATCCGCTGGAAGCTCGCCAGATTCGGGAAATTTTAGACCTGGCAGTCAATACACTCTCGCTTTCCTCGACCACTCTGCCAACACTTGATCTGTTTATTTTCCTCCAATATTTCAGCCGTGATTTACAGCGGGCTTCAATTCCAGTGGTGATTTTAGCTCATGGCTATGCGGTAGCCAGCGGAATGGCCGAAGTTGCCAATCAGCTGCTGCGGACGCAGATGTTCGACGCGATTGATATGCCCGCGGACTGCCGGCTCGACGACGTGACCACCCGGTTAAACGAATATATCGACTCATTGGAAGGTTGTCTGGAACTGATTATCCTGGTCGATATGGGATCTTTGGAAAATATCAGTGATACACTGGGACAGGATCGGAAGATGAATATCGGAATTTTGTCGAATGTTTCAACCAAGCTGGCACTAGACGTTGGTTCGATGATCATGGAAGGCACGCATTCGCTGAAAACAATTCTTAAAGAAGCCAGTGAGCGCAGCGTACATCGCTATGAAATCATAGAAAATCAGTACAAAGCCAATGCAATCCTGGCCGTATGCTCTACGGGAATCGCCACGGCGGAGAAAGTACTGGCCCTGTTTCAGTCCAGTTTGCCTGCGCCGGTGAAGGTTGAACTGATTCCCGTAGATTATGCTTCACTCCATCAGGGCAGAATGATGAGCCTGAGCGCACAGTATCATGTACTGTTGATCGTCGGTACCCTTGACGCGGCAGTGCCGGGCATTCCGTTTGTTTCAGTGGAGGAGCTGGTCGATCAGAAAAATATGGACGTCCTCGACCGGTGTCTGAAAGGCATTCTGACAGAGGACCAGATGCGGTTGTTTAAGCGCAGCATTATAAAGAACTTTTCATTAGAAAACCTGTTGAACTATTTGACAATTCTCAATCCTAACCGGATTTTGGTTTACGTCGAAGAAATCCTTGATCGGATTCAGGAAAGACGTCAGTGCAGTTTCAGCGGCCGTACGATTATCGGTCTGTATCTGCATATCAGCTGTTTAATTGAACGACTGGTGATTGGTAAGGAACCTGCCCGGTATCCTGATCTGGAGACGTTCACGCTCAGCCAGGCAGAATTTATCCGTATAGTGCAGGACAGTTTCGTTTCCGTTTGCAAGGCGTACAACATCACGCTGCCTGTCAGTGAGATCGGATATCTGTATGATTATATCGAACAGGGCAGTGTCGCAAACAAGACGGACAGTGTCGCTGATCCGCAAGACGAAGATTTTTTTGCCGGTCAAGCTTGAAAAAACAGAATAATTCATGTGATAAAAAAACAAAAAAAGATGAGAAACGGCAAAGAAAACCGAAAAACTCATCTTTTTTTACATGATTGGATTGGTTGCCACAGAAATTGCTGGAAAGAGGGCAGAACAACCCAAGAGGAGGTGGAAAAAGGATGATTAAATTATTACGCGTGGACGACCGGCTGATTCATGGACAGGTGGCAACGACCTGGACGAAAACGCTGCAGGCGGATTCCATTATCGTCGCGAATGATGAAGTCATTCACAATGAGCTTCAGATCATAGCATTGAAGCTGGCGGTGCCGGCGGGCATGAAGGTGGCGATCCGCAGCGTGGAGGACGCGATCGGACTGCTTCAGAATCCGAAGGCCCGGTCAATGAAAATCTTTGTCGTCGTCAATCATCCCCGGGATGCGCTGCGCATCGCGCAGGCGGTTCCGGAAACTGTGGAGGGAATCAACATCGGGAATTACTACGGAAGCAAACAGCTGCGGACCGAGGAAAAAATCAAACTCGACCGCAATATCTATCTCAATCCGGAAGACGTCGAAACATTGAAGAAAATCTGCGCCCTGCCGGTTGAATTTACCATACAGATGGTGCCGCATGAACCGAAGAAAAAGGTCAGCGACTGTCTGCAGCACCTGGGATGTTAAGGAGGAATGAAAAATGATGATCGTCCAAGGTTTGTTAGTCGGGCTTGTCTATTACGTCTGTGATTTGCTTTCCCTGGCTTGGTGTGCCAATCCGATGGTGAACCGTCCGATTGTGCTGGGGCCGCTGGTTGGTCTGGTTCTCGGCGATTTGCAGCAGGGTATCCTGATCGGCGCTTCAGTGGAACTGGTTTTCTTAGGCGTCGCCAGTATCGGAGCGACAATGCCGGCCAACGCGGCGCTGGGCGGCACGATTGCCACGGCGTTCGTGATTCTGACTGGCGCGGATATGGAGGTCGCGCTGGCCTTAGCGGTGCCGATCGGGATGCTCGGCGTATTTACCAATGAATTGCGCAAACTGATCACGGCGAATTTCCTGCCGATGTTTGACCGCTTTATCGAACAGGGGAATATCAAAGCCTATGACCGTTCGATTTTGTGGGTTTCCGCGCTTGTCCAGTCGTTCCAGGCGATTCTCGTCTTCCTGTGCGTAGCGTTCGGCACGCAGTCGATCGACGTCATGTTAGCGGCGATTCCCGCCGCGATTATCGACGGAATTAAGGTTGCCGGCGGAATGCTTCCTGCGTTAGGCTTAGGTATTCTTACGATTATGCTTCTGGGGAAGAAAGGCGCGTTTCTGTACTATCTGCTGGGTTTCGTGCTCGTGATTTTCTTTAACGTTTCAACGACAGCCGTTGCCTTAATCGCCTTCATTCTGGCGGGGATTGAACTTTACCGGGAGCTGGATTTCCAGGCGTTAGTCAAGCTGAAACAACCAGCGTCGGATCCTGCAGAAAAAGAGGAGGAATTCTTTCTATGAATAAAAATTTACAAGCCTATCCCAAAGAAGAAGTCACCGCTTTAAAGCGGATGTACTGGCGTTCTAACTTTCTGGAATCCTGCTTCAACATGGTCCGCTTGCAGGGGCTGGGTTTCGGTTACGCGATGATTCCAATGCTCGAGTATTACTATAAGGATAACCCTGAAGGTTTAAAAGAAGCCTTAAACCGGCATACGCAGTTCTTCAACACCTGTCCAAACGTCGTTACGTTTAATCTTGGCGTAGCGGCGGCGATGGAAAAAGAAGCCGCCTCCAATCCGAACTTCGATCCAGCGGCAATTAACTCCGTTAAGACCGCCCTGTTAGGCCCGACCGCGGGGATCGGCGATGCGATCTTCTGGGTCGTCTTACGCACGCTGGCAGCCGGCATCGGGATTTCCTTAGCCCAGACGGGTTCCATTCTGGGGGCCATCGTGTTTGTTCTGTTGATTAACGTGCCAAGCTTCATTGGCCGCTGGTATCTGGAAATTGCTTCGTATACCACAGGTACCAAACTGGTTCAAAAAATGGACGAGAGCGGTCTGATCACCTTGATCTCCAAAGCAGCCGGGATTATCGGCCTGACGATGGTCGGCGCGATGGTTGCTTCCAATGTCAGCTTGTCTACCCCGCTGACCTTGAATTTCGGCGACGTTCCGTTTGAACTGCAGAGCGCCTTTGATATGATTATGCCGGGCTTCCTGCCGCTGATGCTTTCGCTGCTGGTCATCGCGCTGCTGCGCAAAAACGTCAAAGCCAACTGGATTATCATCGGGATGATGGTCGTCGCCATTGCGGGACGGTTTATCGGGATCTTGTAGAAAGATGCGGAAGTTCTTAATCGCAACGCACGGCACGTTGGCTTCAGGAATCCGGAACGCGCTTCAGATCATCACTGGCGATACGGACAGGCTGACGGTGATCGACGCGTTTGCCGGCCCGGAAAATCCGGCAGATCAAATCCAGATCTATTTCGATAAGATCAATGTTCAAGACGAGGTGATCATCCTGACCGATCTGCCTGGAGGAAGTGTCAACCAGATGCTGGTGAACTATTTAAAACGACCCCATACACATCTGGTCAGCGGCGTGAATTTAAGTTTGGTTCTGGCATTGATGTTGGATCCTGGTGAAATGGATACAGGTTCACTGATCCGACAGGCGATCCCTGAGGCCCGGCAGCAGATGTTGTATATCAATGAAAAAGTTGAACAGATGAGCGCGGAGCTGAACGCCTTTTTCTAAACACATAGAAATAGATGTTTGTTCCATAGACTACAAGAAAGGAAGGTGGAATGATTTATGAAAAGTATTCACAGTCATCACATCGTCACGGAAACTGAAGTCGTCGACGGATGGCTGACGATTGACGACGAAGGCCGAATTGCGGGGATCGGCGATACACCCGTGGGCACACGGATAGAGGAGGTTCAGGACGACTGGCTTTTACCTGGTTTGATCGATCCTCATCTGCATGGCTTTATGGGCTGGAACGCCTCGAAAACAACCGATGAAACGCAGATCCTCCACATGGCCGATGCACTGTTGTGGGCGGGAGTGACTGCCTGTGTACCTTCCTGCATTTCCTCCCCGATGATGCTGGAAAACGTCCGCGCGCTGCATGAGGCGAGAATCCATCAGCGGCAGGGGGCTGAAATTTTGGGCCTATATATGGAAGGGCCGTTTTACAACCCGGAGTATAACGGCGGGACGCCGATGCAGTATTTCCAGAAGCCTTCGGTTGATCAGGCCCTGCGGTTTTATGAAGCCGCTGGCGGCGATTTAATCAGTCTGGGTCTGGCTCCGGAACTGCCGGGAGCGATGGAGGTCCTCATGGTTTTAAATCAGAAAGGCGTGCGGGTCGGCATTGCGCATACCGGGGCCGACTATGATCAGACGATGGACGCGATTGACGCCGGCTGTAAGATGGCGACGCATTCGTTCAACGCGATGCGCGGATTACATCATCGGGAAGTTGGCGTGACCGGCGCGATTCTTCTGGATCCGCGGATATACAATGAAATCAACTGCGATTTCATCCACGTCTGTCCGCAGATGATTGAAATTCTGCTGAAGATGAAACCGTGGGATAAGATTTTGATGATGACTGACAGCGACAGTCTGACCGGCATGCCGCCGGGCACGTATCAGATCGGTGAGACCCCGGAAACGCTGGAATCGAACGGGAAAATTCATTTGCCGGACGGCACGATCTACGGCAGCGGACGGCTGCTTCTGCAGGACGTGTTCAACCTGATCGACACTCTGAAAATTCCAGTGCCGGAAGCGGTGGCCATGGCGTCGCTGAACGCTGCGCGGTTCCTGAACGTCGACGACCGGCTGGGTTCGCTCAAGGTGGGAAAGCAGGCCGACTTCATCATCGTCGACCCATTGCACCAATGCCGCGCGACATTTAAAAAAGGGGTGCAGGTTTGCGGCCGCGATCAGCGCAATACGCTGGTCAATCCGGAGTTTATGAATCTGAAAATCGCATAGAAAAAAAGAGAACGTTTTGCTTGGAAAGCAGGGCGTTCTCTTTCTATCTGGTTTGAATGCGGAGTAAGAAAGATCGGCCATTCCTCTCTTTCACCTCTGAAAATCAAATTATTCCCAATTCTTATTGAATAACGTGCGGAAATCACCCACCGGCATCGGCTTGCCATAGAAATACCCTTGCCCCAGACTGCATCCCAGCTGCCGCAGTTTATCCCGCTGCGCTTCAGTTTCGACCCCTTCGGCGATGACGCTGACCCCCAGCTGATGACACATGGAAATAATGCTGGCAACGATGATCTGATTCTGCGCGGAATCGACCAGTCCCTGAATCAGACTGCGGTCCAGTTTCAGGACGTCGAAATCCGCAACCGTCAACATGCTTAAATTGGTGTATTTTGTCCCGAAATCATCCAGGGAAATTCGCAGATGCAACCGTTTCAACGATTGAATGACCGTGCGCAGCGTTTCCTTTTCAATTTCACCGACTGTTTCAGTGATTTCAATTTCAATTAACGAAGGATCGAAATCATAGCGCGATAAAATTTTCTCCACCTCCAGCGCCATGTTTTCTTCCAACAAGGTCAGGCGTGAGAAATTTAACGACAACACCGCGGCATTCCGGCTCTGCCGCTGCCGGCGCTGCTGCATCTGGCAGACCTCGTCGAGGACAAACAAATCAATGACCCGAATCAGATGTTCGTTTTCCAGCACCGGGACAAAGCGCGCGGGCGGAATCACACCCATCTGCGGATGCAGATAGCGGATCAAGGCTTCCCCACCCAGGATCCGTCCGCTTTCCAAGTCGGCTTTTGGCTGGATATAGACGGTGAACCGGTTTTCTTTGAGCGCCTCCATCAGCTGTTGATAGGTCTCCGGCCGGTAATGCTTGGACAGATTGTAAGTCGTTTTATAATAATTCTGCTTGGCGATATACATCAGCTGATCGGCATGATTCATTAAGGCGCTGACGTCCGGCTCGTCCCCGCTCCAGCTGCTGCCCATTGACACGCCGTTGACAATGATCGTAAACGCGTTTTTCAGCCGGGCCAGCCGCTGCTGGAATTCCGCGTGCGAAATATTCTCGTAGACAGCAATGAATTCGTCGCCGCCTAAGCGGAATAACTGCTCCGGCCGGGCATGCAGATTCAGAATCCGCGCCAGTTCGATCAGGACCTGATCGCCATAGTGATGCCCATACAGCTCGTTGAGCTGCTTCAGCCCGTTGACGTCGCAGACCAGAACGCCCGCCTGCGATAAGGGATGCCGCTGCCAATGCTGGAGCTGCTCGACATACCGGTTGCGGTTGCCCAGCCCCGTCAGCGGATCGTGATAGCTCATAAACCGCAGCTGTTCCACCGCCTGATATTTAAGCAGTTCACTGACCAAAAAGGCGATCAGCGATTCCGCAAAGCTTAAATCCTGTCCCTGCGCCGACGGATTGACGATGGCGCAGCAGCCGATAATCTTCTCCTGGGAAAGCAGCGGCACCGCAAGCAGCGACCGCACACCCAGCCGTAAAAACGTGCGCACCAGTTCGGCGTTCTGACTCTTCAAGGCGTCGATATCCACTAAGACATAGGCGTCGTGCGCATGAAAATAGGTGTACCCCGGTTCCAGCAGCACTTCCGCCAGATTGTTCCAGACTTCCTTGAACGAAGGCAGCGGCGTCTTCATCCACTCGTAAACCGGAGGCGTTTCCTGCAAAAAGCTGAGCACGACCCGCTCCGCCGCGTAATAGCGGCCGATACCGGTCAGGCTTTCCTCTATCGCCAGACTGACGGAATCCGCGTCGACGATCTGGCGCACATGTTCAAGCAGCGCGTTGCCGCGCTCCAGCTGCAATGACAGTTCCTTGCTTAAATGATTGTGTTCAGCGATATCCATCGCAAATTCCATCCGCGCAGTCCGGCCCTGCCACTGGATCAATTTATCTTTGACGATGAAATCCCGGTTCATCAGCTCGTTGGTATGCTCCCAGACATAATATTCGTTGAATTTCAGCTTGTCGTTGGTGCAGAACGGACACGGCGTATCGCGGCCCTGCAGCACCTTATAACATTTCTTGCCGATGTAGTCGTCGATGATATTGAGATCTTCTTTGATCGTCCGGTTGATGAATAACAATTCGTAAGTCTTTGGATCGCTGACATAGATCACGTCGTTTAATTCCTCAAGCAGCTGCGAGGTCAGATGTTCTTCCAGCCCCGGCGCTGCTGCGATCACCGGCATTTCCGTGCGCAGCTCGTCGATTTCGGTACTGTTGACCGTCCAGCTTTCCTGCTTCATCGAAGGCAGGTAAAACTGCACCTGATTCTTGCCCTGACGTTTGGATTGATAGAGCGCGATGTCTGCGTTCTGGTAGAGCTGATAGAAATAAGTTCCGTCCTTGGCATAGAAAGAAACGCCGATGCTGCAGGAAACGCTGTCGTCAAACAACGCCGCCAGCTTTTGACACAGCTGTCCTGCTTTTTCCCGTACGATCTGTTCCGTCTTGCAGTTTTTCATCAGAATCGCGAATTCATCGCCGCCGATCCGGCCCAAAACATCATCGCCGCGGAAAACCTCGCGGATCTGCCGGGCAATTCGGGAAAGCACCTGATCACCATAGAGATGGCCGAAGGTATCGTTAATTTTTTTAAACTCGTCGATATCCAGAACCAACAGCGCGTGCATTGCCTGGGGATCGTTTTCCAGCACCGACTGAATCTGAGCTTCAGAGGAGCCTTTGTTCAATAAGCCGGTCAGCGAATCCCGCTGGGATTGATATTGCAGGATCAGCTCATGTTTCTTTTCTTTATCAATATCGCGGATAAAAAACAACACCTTCAGATGCTGGGTCGCCGGATCCTGAATGATATGCGCAGTCGTTTCCACCCATACCATCTGGCGTTTTTCCGACAACCGGCGATATTGCAGCGTGATTTCCCGCTGTTCCTGATTAAACGCGGCTTTCAAAGCGTCCCGGCTGAACGTCGAAAGAAACGTCGGACGGTCGTCGGGATGGATCTGCTGCCGGGCGATGCGGCGCTGGAACTGATCGTAAGGCGTCCGCAGCGCGTCGTCGATCAAAAAGCCCCAGTCGCCGCTGATTTTTTCCACAAGATTGTCGCACAGATTGATCTCAATCATCAGACAGGCGCCGGCCGCGATGGCCTTGCGGTACTGCTGCTCCTTGGCGTAAGCCAGTTCGGCATCTTTCTGCAGCGTGATGTCTTCAATGATGCCGACGGCCTGTTCCGTCTGCCCAAACTCGTCGGGCAGCGTGACCAGCGTTAGCTGCGACCAGTGCACGATGTTGTCCTGATTGCGGTTTTTAATAATGCAGCTTACGCGTTCCTCTCCCTGACGCAGCCGGTGAATCATCGCGAGGAAAGATTCCCCGAAGGGCGGCAGGATCAGTCCGCGGTCGATAAAATATTCCGGATTGACGGCGGTGTCTGGAAAATTGTAGCGGGCGCAGGCTTGCGGCGTACCGAGAATCTGATTGGTTTTAAAGTCATAATCAAACAGCACGCAGCCGACCTGTTCAAGAGCTTTCGTCATCCTCTGCTCGTTGATCGCGATATTCATTTCCCGCTGCTTGCCCTCGGTGATGTCGAGCACAACGCAGTTGATCGTCTGGACGCTGCCGGTCAGCGCGAAAGAAGCATAGACCATCAGAAATAAAATGCCGGTTTTTGTCGGAACCCGCAGCTGATAGTGCAAGCCGGGCAAGCCGGCGGTGAAGGCTTCTTTGATCTGGGCTAAAACGGCGTTTCGGTCATCGGGATGAACCATCCGGATCCATTCGTTTTGATAACGCTGACGGATTTCATCTTCCGAAGTCTGAAGCAGCTGATAAAACCGGCGGTTGCCGTAAAGCAGGGTCTGCGCGTCGTCGAGCTGAAGCAGGCAGATTCCACCCGGCAGATTGTCCGTTAACATCGCCATCTCATCGTTGCGTTGGCGCAGCTGACGAATCTGCGTCTCCAATTCAGCCTGACGTTCTTTCACAGCGTGGATATCGGCAAATCGAAGCAGGATCGCAATGCGGCCCTGATCTGTCAGAAAGCGGTAGCCCTGACATTGCCGCCACAAAGCCGTTCTGTCCCTGCGCACAAACCGCAGAGGCATCTGAAATTCATCGCCATGCTGAAACGCGTCTTCACATTGGGTTTTCATCGTTCCGACATCGTCGGGAACCAGGATCAGATCAAGCTGATTCCGACAATGAGCATAGAATTCTTCGTAGGTGAATCCGAGTTGCTTCAGCAGCGGGGAACTGATATAAAACAACGGCATGTTGGCTTCCAGATACACACCGGCCATCTCCGCCTGCAGCGCCGGTTCCGCCATTGTGAACAGCCGCGGATGGGCAGTGAAAAGTTGCGGCTGCGGCGAGAAGACCCGCGAGGCAGGCAGATCGAGGTCCAGCCGCACATAGACGGGCCGGGGTAGTTCTTCCAACGTTGCCCGCAGCTGCAGACAGGCGGTCTTCCCGTCGGGATAGTCCAGCTCAAAGGCGGCGAACAGGGCGCAGAGATGGGGCTGTTCGCGCAGGACTTCCAGACTGATCCAGCGGATCTGCACAGGCGGGAGGGTCTGTTTATAGTAGCGGTTTAACGACAAAAGCAGATCGTCGCGGCCGGCAATCATGTCCGGATAGAGCCCGCGGCAGATCAGCGCTTCGCTCAACGCTTCCTTCAATGCCGGCCAATCCCGGCAAAGAAAGACGGCGTCCACTAATTGTTCAAAGGCTTCGCGTAATTTAACTGTATTTTTTTCCATGATCGGTTTGCCTCATTTTCGATATCCGTGCGAGTTTGATTCTCATTTAATAATATAAGGATAGCATAACCCCGGGGCAAAAACCAGCGCGGGGTCAGCGCGGACAGCGAATTTTCGGGAGCGGCAGGGGGCGGATAAAAAAACGGGCAGACTGAGGGTGGGCAAACCGGTCTTGAGCGGCAAAGTTTCACTTCACTCGCCTTGAATTCAAACGATGGGAAAACAGGCGGAAATCAGTCGGATTGAAGGAAGCGGCAAGAACCGGCCATAACATAAAAAAAACGTCCGCAGAGAACCTGCGGGCGATTTAAGAGCTCGGTGGATGGGAAACGGGGATTGGAAATTCGTGCAATCTTCGCAGCGCTATTTTTGTTTATGCACCAGATCGTCGATCAAACCGTAATTCTTTGCCTCTTCGGCGCTGAAGTAGCGGTCGCGGTCGCTGTCTTCGCTGATTTCCCGCAGACTGCGGCCGGTGTCGCCGGCTAACAGTGTATTTAAGCGCTGGCGGATCTGCAGGATATGCTCGGCGGCAATCTTGACGTCGGCGGCCTGTCCCTGGACGCCGCCCAGGGGCTGGTGAATCATGATCTCACTGTTGGGCAGGGCATAGCGCTTGCCGCGGGTTCCTCCGGCTAACAGGACGGCGGCCATACTGGCAGCCATGCCCATGCAGATCGTCGATACGTCGCAGCGGATCAGCCGCATCGTATCGTAAATCGCCAGCCCGGCGCTGACGCTGCCGCCGGGGGAATTAATATACAGCTGGATATCCTGAGACGAACGCGAGGCCAGGTATAACAGCTGCGCGCACAGGCTGCCGGATACCGTGTCGTCAATCGGCGAGGTCAATAAAATGATCCGCTCCTTCAACAGACAGGAGATCAGATCGTAAGCCCGTTCGCTGCGGGCGGACTGTTCAATAATCGTAGGAATTAAGGTCATGGAGAAGACTCCTTTCCTTTTACAGTATGCCAGAATTCAGCGGATCAATACCTCGATGAAAAAAAATTGTAAAACCGTCAAGTGAAGTCATTCACAATTGACATTTTATGCCTTAAACACTATAATTAAGTCGTGTCATAAGGAGGTCTATAAAATGACAGTAAAAGTTGCGATTAATGGTTTTGGACGCATCGGACGTCTTGCTTTCCGCCAGATGTTTGTAGCCGAAGGTTATGAAGTTGTAGCCATCAACGATCTGACAAGCCCTAGAATGTTAGCTCATCTGTTGAAATATGATTCAGCTCAGGGCCCTTTCACAGGACATACAGTTGAAGCGAAGGAATCTTCGATCGTTGTCGACGGACACGAAATCGAAATCTATGCGAAGGCTGACGCGAAAGAACTGCCTTGGGGAGAACTGGGCGTTGACGTCGTTCTGGAATGCACAGGCTTCTATACATCGAAGGCAAAGGCTTCCGCTCATATCGAAGCCGGCGCGAAGAAAGTCGTCATTTCCGCTCCTGCCGGAAACGATCTGCCGACGGTTGTCTTCGGCGTTAACGAAGGCGTTCTGACAAAGGAAGACACCGTAATTTCCGCGGCTTCCTGCACCACGAACTGCTTAGCTCCAATGGCGAACACATTGAACAAATACGCTCCGATCGTCAGCGGCATCATGACGACAGTTCATGCTTACACAGGCGATCAGATGACTCTGGACGGCCCTCAGCGTAAAGGTGATCTGCGTCGTGCTCGCGCGGCTGCGATCAACATCGTTCCAAACAGCACCGGCGCTGCCAAAGCAATCGGTCTGGTTATCCCGGAACTGAACGGCAAGCTGATCGGCTCTGCTCAGCGTGTACCGGTTCCGACAGGCTCCACAACGCTGCTGGTTGCGGTTGTTAAGGGCAAAGATGTTACGAAAGAAGGCATCAACGCTGCGATGAAGGCTGCTTCCAACCCGTCTTTCGGATATACGGAAGAAGAACTGGTTTCCAGCGATATCATCGGTATCACTTATGGTTCTCTGTTCGATGCAACACAGACCATGGTTACCAAGATTGACGACGATACTTATCAGGTTCAGGTTGTTTCCTGGTACGATAACGAGAACAGCTACACAAGCCAGATGGTTCGTACAATCAAATACTTCGCTGAACTGTAAGAGCGAAAGTCAAAGGCATAAAGAAAGCGGCTTTTCCAAAGTCGCTTTTTTTTGCGCTTTTTTGTGGAAAAAAATAAAAATTTGACAGGAAATCCCCGGTAAAAACGGACTTTGCGGTCCACAGCGGTTGACAATCGGAGTGAAAACAGGGATGATATTAATGGATTTTTATGGCCCTTTTTATATCACAACAGAGGAAAGGAGTGCTGGACATGAATAAGCTGCCTGAAAAATTAACACAGCTAAGAAAATATAACGGGTTTTCACAACAGACTGTCGCCGAGAAAGCGCAGGTTTCGGTTCTGGATTATATGGCATGGGAGAACGGAAGAGCGATTCCGGATGTGGATCATCTGATCTTATTAGCGGAATGCTTCAATGTCAGTCTGGATGAGATGGTCCGCAACGAAGCGGTGAAGCTTCCGGAAAAGGATCTGCATGAAACACTGGATATTCCATTTATGAAGAAGCCGGAGGAGGAAGTGCCTGCCCCCCCGCTGATCAATGAGCCGATTCCGCCGCAGGAAAAGCTGGGTCAGACGCGCGTCATTCCGGCTGTGAAAGATCTGGAGAAGACCAAACCGCTGAACGTTGTTAAAGAATCCCCGGTATCGCCGCATGCCGCCGGTACAGCCCGGCCGAAACCCGGACCGGCCAGCGTCAAAAAGAAGAAACAGACTCAACTGATCGGCGCGGCTGTGGGGATCGGATTAGGCGTGCTGCTTCTGATTCTGGCGCTGAACAGCTTGAGTGGCGGAAAAAAGGAGAACGTCACCAACATCATGACCGCGGAAAATCGGATTGCGGCGGGCGAGGAGTTCACGCTAGTGCTGAATACCGACGGGACGGTGAAAGGCCAGGGCAGCAACGACGAAGGTCAGCTTGACGTCGGCAGCTGGGCGAACATCACCTCCATCAAGGCGGGAGCACGGCACAGCGTCGGCTTGAAGAAAAACGGCATGGTCGTCGCGGCCGGCAGTTCCCGGCAGCATCAGACCGAAGTCGGCGAATGGAGCGGGATCACGGCCATTGCGGCAGGTGAAAATCACACGCTGGGATTAAAAAAAGACGGGACTGTTGTCTGCACTGGCGACAACAGCGCTAAACAATGTGAAGTTTCTGAATGGAAGGACGTTGCGAAAATCGCCGCGGGCGGAGATATCAGCGTCGGCATTACCCGGGAAGGAAAAGTTCTGACCGCCGGCAGCAGCGCGGATGTATCCTCCCTCACCGACGTGCAGAATGTCGTGATCAGCGGCGATACGTTGTTGATTATAAACAAGTCCGGAGGCCTTGACTGCATCCCGGGCAAAACCGGCGTCTGTCCGGCGAAGACGCCGTCGAACATCACGATGGCCGCTGCTTCCGCAGAGCACGTCCTGCTGCTTGGCAGCGATGGCACGGTGAGCGCCGAAGGCGATAAGGAATACGGCCGGCTGGAAGTTGAAGCATGGAAAGATGTGATCGCGGTTGCCGCGGGAGACAAGCATTCCGTCGGTTTGCTGAAAAATGGCAGTCTGGTTGCATCCGGAGATAACAGCCGCGGTCAGAGCGAAATGAACGATAACCACGAAGAAGAAAAACAGCTGGAGGCGGTTAAAAATATCACGATCAGTCAGACTGGCGATCAGATCAAAATCAGCTGGGATAAAGTGGAAAACGCGGATTACTATGAAGTCAGCGCCGCTTTGAAAAAGGAATATTCGGCCAAGATCGACGGAACTTCCGTTTCCTTAAATGGAAATTTGTTCGAGGATGGCAAGCAGGTGACTTTCAGCATCGTCGCGTATTCGCGGCAGGATGGTTTCAAGCCGTCGGAAGCGGCAACGCAGGTTTTCAATTATTTCGCTCCGACCGCCACGCCGTCGCAGACGCTTGCTTCCGTCGCCAACGTCAAGATCAGTCAGGACGCCAACAATGTCCGAATCAGCTGGGATGCGGTGGAGAATGCCGATTACTATGAAGTCAGCGTTACCAATCAAAACGGCTATCATGAGAAAGTCAGCGGGAACTCGGTTACGCTGCCCAACAGTTCCTTTGAGGATGGCAGACAGGTAACGATCACGATCATCGCCGGATCCAACAGCACGCTGTATGAGAATTCGGTGGAATCCGTTACCAATTACAATTATATCGCGCCGACCCCAACCCCAACGCCAACCCCGACGCTAACGCCAACCCCGACGCCAACGCCAACGGTGCTTCCGTCACCGTCAGAATCATCAGAGCCGACGCCGACTCCGGAGGATGGGGGCCAAGGCGCAGATCAGGAAAGCGAGGATAATCATGGAAACGAATAATCGCTGGTATGTGCGCAGAAAAGATGGAAAGAAAGATGGCAGTTTCTCCGACGCGGAGCTGGCTGCTTTGATCAGTAAGGGGATCGTTGAGCCGGAGGATGAAATCTGGACGATGAAGATGACCGACTGGATGGCATTGAAAGATTCCATTTACAGTTTCTATCTGCCGCGTGAAGAAATGCCGTTCGTCCTGGAAGACACCGAAGTAGAGTTACAAACGGAAGTTCAATCCACAGCTGACGAACAAGTTTAAAAAGCATAAAGAAAAACCGATTTCTGGATAAAGGAACCGGTTTTTTTCTATGGAGTGAGAAAAGAGAGACGAGCGTTAAACGCTACAGCTCTGTGTGGGGAACCGGCGTTACATGTCAGGGTCGTTGTTTCGCTGATCCTTTAAAATGAACAGACAGTTCAACAGGCTTAACGTATCAGTGTCGGCCAGATCCAGTCCCCAATCTTCCCGGAGTTTTCCAATTCGGTAGAACACGGTGTTTTTATGGACGCACAGTTGATCGGCGGCAGCCTTGATATTGCCGCCGCAGCGCAGATAGGTCCGAAGGGTCTTCAACATTTCCGTTCCGCTTTGCCGATCACAGGTTTCCAGAGCTGTCAGCGGACTGTCGTCAAGTACGGCGGCGGCTTGATCGGCGGGAATCAGAGAGATCAAATAATTCAGCTGATAGTCGCCAAATAATGCCAACCCATAGTTTCCAGCCTGACTCGCAAACCTCAGGCTGTGCCGCGCCTGATCGTAAGACCGACGCAGAGCCGCAAGGGTATTTCCAGGCCGGCCAACACCAACCCGAAGCTGTAGATCCTGCAGCTGCCGCGTCAGCTCAGGCTGCACCTGGCGCAGCGCGTCCGCATCTGCCAACAGCGCGAAACCGGCGCCGCAGTTGGTCATACAGGTAGAAAGGGAGGCGAAGCTCTGCTGGTAAAGCGGCAGATTGCTTGTATAATCCGGATAATATTCCGGGATGAACCACAACACGCAGAGTGAATCCCAGGCAGGGATGGATGCGGCAAACAATGCGTGCAGATCGACCAGCGAAGCGTCCAGCCGGTCGTTTAACAAATTCCACAGGCAGTTTTGATCTTCACTGCGGGAGGTGCGCAGCACATAAGCCACACCGATCAAGGCTGCGGTTTTCCGGACTAAATCCATGTCCAGATCTTCCAAGCGATTCCCGACATCCGGCAGCCGGATTCCGCCGACATGCCGGCCATAGACCAGACAGCCGCAGATCAGGCGTTTGCGGCGGATATGCGGCCAGACCAGTACCTGCGGAATCCCGGTGCGGGATAAGGCTGTGACGTAATCTGTATTCTTCTGATATTCCTCATCGCTGATCTGTTGCCGGCGGTAAGCTTTGTCCTCCATGTCTTCTTCGGGATAATGTGCGGACAATGTCGTCTCATTCTGAGCAGTGTCAATAAAAGCCACCGGGTTGCCGAGAACTTGTTCTGCCAGGTCGATCACCGTGGAAAACTCCGCGCCGGTAAGCAATAAATCATATAAAGGATGGTCCATCGTATTTCCTCCTTGGATCAGCGTCTAATCGAATTCCGTTTTTTTTGGATAAAATCCAAATTTCCGTCAGATTGTTAAAAATCAGTCACGTTCATTATAAGAAGCATTGTGCAGAATAACAAGCGGATTAAAAACTTTTGAAATTCAGCCCATTTCTCAGTGAAAAAGGGAATGGTATGATGGACGACAGGAGGAAAAGAAATGAAAAATCTGAAGAAAGTAATAGGCGTCGTCTTGATTCTGGCGTTGTCCGCCTGTTCGTCAGCGCCTCAAACTCAGGCGCCGACTTCATCACAAACACCTTTGCCATCAGAGGTCCGGGAGGAAACCACGGACGTCGTGGTGATCGGCGCCGGGGGCGCCGGATTAACTGCGGCATATTTTATCAAGCAGGGTGGCCGGGACGTCGTCTTGTTGGAAAAACGGGCGATGACCGGCGGCAATACCGCGTTGGCAGGCTTCTTTGCGGCCAACAGCACAAAGATGCAGGAAGCGATGGGTGACGTTTATACCCAGCAGGATCAGATTGATTTTCTGATGGAAACTGAAGGTACAGATCCTGAGTTTGCCAGATTGTTTGCGGAAAATTCCGGCCCGAGCGCGGAATGGGCTGTCGATACGCTGGGAATTGAGGTCACCCGTGTCAACGGCCGGGAAATCTATGCGGTCGATGAAAAAGGGACCAAGTTCCCGGCGCAGTTTGTCAGTAAACTGACGGCGCTGAATCAACAGATCGGCGTTGATCTGCGCACAGAATGTCCGGCAATTTCGCTGATCAAGGAAGATGGGAGAATTACCGGCGTCGAAGCAGAAGACGCGCAGGGGAAAATCCTGTTTCACGCTCAGACGGTAATTTTGGCCAGCGGCGGATATGCGGCCAATCAGGAAATGCTTCAGGAATACGTCCCGGAATGGGCAGGTGGCACGACATCCAACACCGCGGCGACAACTGGCGACGGGATCCGGATGGCGCAGGCGATCGGGGCAGCGTTAAGCAATATGGATCAGCTGACACTGAATCCGACGTTCTATGACGATCACGGCACGACAATGTCGGTTAGCGGCGTCCGCTATGAAGGCGGGATTCTGGTCGATCCGACAGGGAAGCGCTTCGCCAACGAAATGGCGAATTATACGGAAGTTTCGGAAGCAGAAAAGGCAATCGGTTCGCACGCCTTTGCGATTATGGATTCCACTTCGCTGGCATGTAATCCGAAGTATGCGGTCGAAGCGGAGTCGATCGAAGCGCTGGCGGAAAAGATCGGCGTCGATCCGAAAACTCTGTCCCAGACAGTGGCCAGCTATCAGAAATACTATGACAATGAGAATGACGAGGAGTTCGGCCGCACGGATATGCGCAGCCGCCTTGATACGGCCCCATTCTATGCCGTGCCGGTGTTCCCGGGCGTGCATCATACCCGCGGCGGCGTGTCCATTGATCTGCGTTCTCAGGTGCTCGATCTAAAAGGCAACCCAATCCCGGGCTTATACGGCGCGGGTGAGGTCACGGATAACAAACTGATGGGCAACGATCCGGTAGCGGCCGGGATCACATTTGGACGGCTGTGCGCGCAATCGGTGCTGGAAGATTTACAATCGCAATAAAAGTTTCAAACAAATTGCGGGAAAACAGATCCTCATTTTTAAGGAACGAACGAAATCCTGGCGATCAGTCCATTTTGAATTTGATTGAAAAGCAATGAAAGGGGACAGAGATATTATATCCACTAAGACAGCGCGGCGCTTTCGAAGGCCACGCTGTTTTTTCATTCAGGCGTAAAGCAAAGACAATAAAGTAATCCTTGTCTTATAATAACGTGTGGATAACTCCGCCGCAAAGCGGTCAGGCTGGAACCGGAGCTGCCTGGCCGTTCTTTCAAGCCGCTGCGTATGGACTGTTGCCCCGGAGTATAGAATTTGTTTAACACAAACAGTTCCTGATGATTTCCACATTCCACGATGTCGCCGTCACGCATAATCAGGATCTGATCGGTGCTTTGAAGGGGGAACATCAGGGCCTGTTCGCCCGGGATTGGAGTTCAAACAACGGTCAGGAGAATAAGAATTGTCCAAAACGGGTTGAATCTTGACCAAATTAGTTGCTTTTCTATACTTCTTTAAGGAATGATGTTAAAATGAAAACGATAACAATTTACTTGCCGAAAGAGGGTAAGATGACGATGGGGACGCTTTTGACAAAGCTTGAGCCAGCCTTGATGCTGGGATTATTTTTTCTTGCGGAGCTGCTGGCCGCGCTTTTTCTGTTGTCTGTATGGCAGCGCTTACAGGCGAAGCAAAAGCAGGACAAGATCGAAACCTTAGCCCAGAATCAGGGCGACGCTCTGCTTTTAAAACAAACGAAAGCGGCGCTGCTGACGCTGCGTTTAAGCGACAAGATGCCGCTGGCGGCGTCCAGCGGTCTCAGCGCGCTTACGGGACTTTCATTTTCAGAGCTGAAGAGCGATATTCGAAAGCTGATGGACATTGGCGATCCTGCGGAAAGCCGGGCTTTTTTAAAACGTTACCAGAACTGGGACGGGACTGCGCTGCTCCATCAGCAATTTCAGACAGTAAATTCCAATCGGTGGCTGCGGTTGACGGTACAGCGCAGCGAGGATCAGACGGCTGACATCTTTCTGTTTGAAGACTGGACGGAAAATCATGAAACGATGCGGGCATTGGAAGTTCAGCTGGAAGAAGCCGAGGCCGCCAGCCAGTCGAAAACGACGTTCCTGTCCAAGATGAGTCATGAGATCCGCACGCCGATGAACGGCATTGTCGGCATGCTGACGCTGGCTCACCATGCGCTCGACGAAAATGCGCCGGCCATCGTTTATCTGCACAAAGCGGAAGAATTAGTTCAGTATATGCTTTCCCTGATCAACGATATTCTCGACATGTCGCGCATTGAAGCCGGGCGGATCGAGCTGGAAGAAAAAGAATTCGACATTCAGGATTTAGCGGAAAAACTGCGCAGTCTGTTTCAGAAAAATGTGGAGAACAAAGGCGTGCAGTTTATTGTCGAGCTGCTGGATTTTGACGTGCATAATTTAATCGGCGATGAACTGCGAATTTCACAGGTGGTAATCAATTTTATCTCCAATGCCGTAAAATTTACCGAGCAGGGGGAAATCCGCGTAACCTTTCGTCAGATGCAGCGCTTAAACGGCCGGCTGGATCTTTTAATCCGCGTCCATGATACGGGAATCGGCATGGATCCGGAGTTTATCAGCCATCTGTTTCATCCATTTGAACAGGAAAGCACGGAAGTTACGAAAAAATACGGCGGCTCGGGTCTGGGGATGGCGATTACTGATCAGCTTGTACAGCTGATGGGCGGCGAAATTGTCGTTGATACGACGCCGGGACAGGGTACGGATTTTACAGTCCTGCTGAACCTGCCGATCGCCGCGGATCAGACCGTGAAAACCAGACGTGCGCCATCGCCGGCAGCCGCTTCCGGAACCACCTCGCTGCAGGGGCGGCACTTCCTGATGGCTGAAGATAATGAAATCAATGCGGAAATTGCCGAAAGCATGCTTGAAATGGCAGGAGCATCGCTGGATATTGCCCGGGACGGCGCGCAGGCGGTCGCGATGTTTGAAAGTCATGAACCGCATACGTACGACGCAATTTTAATGGATATCCAGATGCCGGTGATGGATGGAAGAACGGCGGCCCGGACCATCCGCGCTTTACCCCGCGAGGATGCCCGCCAGATTTTGATTTACGCTCTTTCCGCCGACGCTTTTGTCGAGGATCAGCGCGCTTCGCTGGAAGCCGGGATGAATGGACATTTTTCCAAGCCGATCAATTTTGAAGAAATGCAGAAAACACTGGCTGATGCGCTGAAAACGAGGGATTACCTATGAACGATAAAAAACAAATAAGATTGCGAATCGGGCTGACGGTTGTCGGCATCGCGGCGGGGATCATCGCCGGTTTGGCACTGTGGAAAATCTATCAGGCCGGCAGCCTGTTTGATCCTTCCCGGATTTCGCTGAACGAACAATTTCAGGAGAACCCAATTCAGTTCTCCGATCAGGAACAGCTTGGCACACAGGCAGGCGGTGAAAATGATAACGATCTTTTAAAGCAGGATCCGGACGCTGAGAATACGCAGAAACCAAAACAGAATCCCGGGGTCGCAGATACGCTGCAGAAAACGGAAGCGAACGACGCTCATCAGCTGGTCATCGGCGGGGAAGGGCAAGGCGCGCAGGTCGTGATCGATCCGGACAGCGAGCATGTAATCGTTAAGCCCGATGGCGGTCATCAAGGCGGAAGTGTGCCTGACCATAAACCGGAACCTGAGCCGGTTGTCGATCCCGATCCGGTGCCTGAGCTGCCGCCGGACATCTTTGAACTCTGGGGTACAAAGCCGTTTCCGGAAGAGGGAATTTCGCAGGGAAGCGATCAGAAACTCGAAGTCAACGTCTATGAAGGAGATCTCAGCCTGATTTATTATGGCGCGGTATTGGACGACTGGAAATTGTTATGTGCTGCGAATTTTTATATTTTTGAGGGCGGCGAGATCTACCGGATTGAAGCTTATGGCGAAAATTTTGAAATTGGCGATTATCCGCCGGTCGCGCTTGAGGACTTTACAGTAGCGTTCCGGATCCGGCGGAATCCGCAAAGTCCCTGGCAGACGATCACGGTCGACTATACGATCCAGTCCTATAAGATTTTTGTTCAAAACTGGCAGGCGGGCGATTATCTGACTACCTACAGTCCGGGCCAGAAGATCAATCTGATTCATTATTATCACTCCATGCTGCCGCAGGAAGGCCCGCTGAAGACCTTATTCTTAGGCTGGTCGCTGGATGGGAAAACTGCGGTCAATCCGTTGTTTGTCCCGGATCATGCCGGCCGGCAGGTGCTTGTTCCGCTGCCGCTGGCAGAGTTGGACGCCAATCAGGAAATATCTTGGCAGCAGGATTTTGATGAAAATTCTTTTGCCTATTTGGAATATGTGCAAACGCTGACCGGACTTGTCCAACCGGCAGAACAGCTGAGCGTGTCAGAAGGCGTGCAGTGGGTTGATCTTTCGGCTTCCGTCGATACGGTTTCATTGCCGAAGTCCGTGTATAAAATCAGCAATCAGAAACTGACGCCGCGCTTTGCCTGGAGCGTGGATGCGGGAAATCCGTATCTGAGTTCAGAAGATGGTCTGCTTTACAACAAAGCGAAAACCCGCCTGCTTCAGATCCCGTTATCCCGCACGGAAATAACGCTGGACGAGCAAGTCGAGGCGGTAGAACTTACGACGGGAAATCATATTCAGCGGCTGATTCTGACCTCTGATCAGCCGGTGGAAATGGATCTGAGCCAGCTTCACGGCGCGGAAATTGTAGTGCCTTCGGGAACGGAGTGGCGGTATTTGTCCCGCTGGGGCAGTCAGCTTGCCGATAATCAGCTGGTCCGCGACGATGGTCAGGCGATTCGGTATCGTGTTGAAGGTGAAGCGCTGCTTTCGGAAGACGGTACGCAGCTGTTAAGCATGCTTGCCAGCGCTGAGGGGATTGTAAGAATTCCTGAGGGCGTCGTTGAAATTCTGCCAGGCGCCTTGGAAAATCTGGAAAACGTAGAACTGCTTCTGCTGCCCGCAAGTGTAAGCCAGTTGGATTCCGCGAGTATAACCGCGAATATTCCGCAGATCGTGTGTCTGGGCGAAGCGCCGGAAATTCAGCCGGACAGCTTTACGGATCTGACCGCGGTCAGCGCCTGGGTCAGCGAAGCTCAGGCGGAGAGCTATCGCAGCCGCTGGGCAGCACTGCTGGAGAAGCAGCCGCAGATGTTGCGGACCGCCGCAGAACTGAGCGTCAAAGCGGAAGGCAACTTTGAAATTCTGACGCTGGACCAGGAACGGATTCTGTTAAGCGCGGAAATGTGTCCGACATTCTTAAGCGCCGGGGACTGGCCGCAGGGAATTACCCGAATTGGCAGCCGGGCCTTTGCCGGCAACGCTGCGCTGTTTGCGGCGGAGATTCCGGAAAGCGTGGAAGCGATCGGCAGGCATGCTTTTGCCGACTGTCTTAAGCTGGAAGGACTGGTCAGCTTGAATCCGACCGCAATCACCGTGCAGGATCAGGCGCTGGAAGGCGCACCCAAACTGCATTTTGCGGCATTCAATGCCGGTCATGCGGAATTTGTCAATGACTATCAGCCTTCAATACCGGGGTTCGCGCCGGAAGATACCTATTTCAACTATGAATATCCCTATAGTTTCCATTACGCAAATCATCATTATTCTCTGGAACAGGTCGGGGAGACGGGCTTGTTGTATGGCTGGGGCGAAGATCTGGATCCCCAGGCACTGGCAGTTCTGCAGTCTACTTGGAATGCGGCTGGCGAAATTCCGCTGCTTCCGCATACGCGGGGGATCGACGAGGCGGCGTTTAAAGACTGCGCCAATCCGTTTACCTTAACAAATGGAGAAGAACTGACCTGGATCATGGATTCCGCGTTTGAAAATTCAGGGTACTCCGGAACGTTCATCTTGCCGGAAGGTCTGGAGTATATTGGAATCCGTTCCTTTTCGAATTGTGTGAATCTGGAAGCTGTCCGCTTTACCGGCAGTTCTCTGACGCAGATAGAAGATTCTGCATTTGAAGGATGCGTCTCGCTGGCGACAGTTGAATTTGCACAGGACAGCGCGATCGACATGATCAGCACAGCGGCTTTTGCCAATACGGCGTTGAAAACCATTGATCTGCCCGCCAGTCTGACGGCGTTGGGAACTGAAGTTTTCTATGGATGCACTCAACTGAGTGAAGCGATTTTTCACAATCCGCAGCCGCCGACGCTGGTCGTGCCGAGCTACGCAATGCCATTTTATTTCGGCGACGCGCTGCCGGAAGATTTCCATGTCACATTGACCGATCCAGCCTGGACGCAAGCGTATGTCGACCAGTGGAAAACACAATTAATGGGCTATGGAAGTCCGGATGAAATGACTGCCGGGGAACTGGATGAGGGCGAGCGGCGAGCCTGGCAGCTGTTTGGGGGACAACGGTCTGCGACCTCTCTGATGGAGCCCGCGGCGTCCCTCAGTCCCGAACCTTCTCCGGAAATAGAATCTGCGCCAGAATGGGATCCGGCAATTCCGACTCCCGAGGCAACAGCGCCCATTCCGGAATCAACGGCCGCACCGGATTCGATTCCGCCCAAAGCAATAGAGAACAATGACCCGGCGGTCATCCCGCCGTCGATTGAAGCAACGCCGCCATCAGAGGCAATACCGCAGACACAGGAGGGACAGTCATGATTATTGAACAATCGGAACAAATTATCCGCGAAGTTTCCAAAGCGTTTACCGGGAAAGATGAAATCATCCGCAAGGTGCTGATGACGATCTATGCCGGCGGCCATATCCTGTTGGAAGATTGCCCGGGCGTGGGAAAAACAACGCTGGCCCTGGCTTTTTCCAAAGCGCTGGGGCTGGATTATCAACGAGTTCAGTTTACGCCGGACACGCTGCCCTCCGATATCACCGGTTTCAGCATGTTCAACCGCCAGACGAATCAATTTGAATACCGTGAAGGCGCGGCTGCCTGCAACCTTTTGTTAGCAGACGAAATCAACCGGACGTCGCCGAAGACACAATCCGCGCTGTTGGAAGCCATGGAGGAACATCGCGTCACCGTCGATGGTGCGACACATCGGCTGCCTGATCCGTTTATCTGCATCGCAACGCAGAATCCGTTGGGAACGACCGGCACGCAGCCGCTGCCGGAATCGCAGATGGACCGTTTCATGGTACGGCTTTCGATCGGTTATCCGGCAACGGAGGATCAGGTGCGGATTCTCAAAGCCCGCCGTTATGTGAACCCGCTCGATGAGATCCAGAAAATCGCATCCCGCGAGAATATCCGCGAAGTGCAGAATTATCTGACTTCCGTTCGGATTCATGACGATGTGCTGCATTATCTGATCCGCCTGTGCGAACGGACGCGCGAGCTGCCGGCGATTGAGCTGGGTGTGAGTCCGCGCGGTGTTTTGGCGCTGACGCAGATGACCAAAGCCCATGCGGTATTAATGGACCGCAATTACGCGCTGCCGCAGGATGTCCGCGCTGTGTTTAACGACGTCTGTGCGCATCGTCTGATTTTACGTCCGCAGGCCAGGGTAGAAGGAATTATGCCGCAGGCTTTGATGAATGCGGTCCTGGATGAAATTGCGCCGCCGCAGAAACCGGGAGGCGCCTGGGCATGAAGAAAAGCCGGCGTGCTTACGTCGTTTTCTTAATGACCTGTCTGCTTCTGACGTGGTTTTTCAGCAGCCGGCTTGTGTTTCTGATCCTGCTTCTGGGACTGAGTTTACCGGCGGTCCTGGCGATCTTGTTATTTCTGGATGTCAAACGGATGCGCTTTGAGGTCTGTCTGGATGGCAGCATTTTGCGGGGAGAAAAAACGTTTTATCGCATAATCGTCAATCGTTTTCCCCTGTTGGCCGCCGGCCAGCTGCATGTTCAGCTGACGGTTGAAAATCATCTGATTGGACAAATTCAAGAACAATCCGCGGTTTTTGCGCTGGATAAGAAACGGGAGGCCGCGGTCGAGTGGATTCCGGATTGCTGCGGCGAATATTCAATGAGCTGTCAGGCGCTGTGGGTCAGCGATCTGTTCGGTCTGTGCGCTTTCCGATTGCCTCCGCTGTCCAGCCAGAGCCTGACGGTTTATCCGCAGTCAGTGCCGGTCCAGTTAAAGATCACAAAGATGCCGCATGGGATTCTGGAAGGGGAAACCGTCTATGAAAACCGCAAAGGCAGCGATCCCAGCGAGGTGTTCGATCTGCGCGATTATCAACCGCAAGACGATATCCGTCAAATCCACTGGAAGCTTTCCAGCAAGCTCGATACGATGGTCGTCAAGGAAGCCAGCGATACAAGTCACTACGATACGATTTTGATGTTGGACGCCAGTCTGGAGAATCAGGAGCCGGCGGTACTTTCCGCTGTCGTGGAACTGGCGTTATCGTTCAGTCAGAAGCTGATCGAACAGGGTGTGGGTCATCAGGCGGTGTTTGCGGCAGAAAATCAGCTGGCGTCAAAACCGGTACGTTCAGTTCAGGACGGCGCTCAGCTGGCGGCATTCTGGATTCATCTGCGTCTGCCTTCAAGTCCGGGCAATGGTCTGCGCCTGTTCGCGGGCTTGGGGGATCGGAAGCAATACAATAAAATGATTTATGTGACGGCCGGGGATTTCCCGCGGATGCTGAATTCGCTGGACCCGCAGCTGGACGTGACGGCGATTACTGTCAGAGCGGATCAACAGACGATCCACATGAGTGAAAAAGGGCGCTGCCAACAGATTGAGCTGCCGCTGTCCGCATTGGACAACGCAGCCGTGCAGTTGATGATTTAGGAGAGAGAGCATGAGTGAAAAAGGGCGTCGGAAGAAAACCGAAAGAGAAATTGTTTCCGCGATGGAGATTATCGCGGGTTTTCTTCTGCTTGCCGGTTTTGCCGCCCAGCTGGCTGTGATCTGCGCAAGACCAGTCAGCGGCCTTTGGGGTCCGTGGCTGGTTGGCGCCGCGCTGCTTGGATTGCAGGCGGGATTGACGAAAACCAGCCGGCTGCGGCTTTGCCGAAGCCTGTGGCTGGCATGGCTGGGGTTGACGCTGCTTCTTTTGCCATGGCTGGTTTCCGGACTGGTGGCGTGCGTGAATGGCCTGATTCAGGCCTGGAATGTCTATGAGGAGGACGCCCGGAATATTCTGGCTAATCCCTCGTTAACACGTTTCTCTTATTCGATCTTTTTCACCGTCTTGATGAGCGGATTTGCGATTCTGATCTGGACATGGCGCAGCCATCCGGGTCGGATGGGACTGACCGTTCTGCTTCTGATGATGCCCGGGCTGCGGTTACGCTGTGTGTCTTCCTGGGCGATGGTGCTGATGCTGGCGGGGATTGCGGCTCTCTGGCTTCAATGGGTCAACGCGGCGTCTGCGGGAAAACGCTGGCTCTGGCTTGGCGTGATCAGCGCGCTGCTTCTGACATTCATCGGAAAGAATCAGGAATTAATGGAAATGACGCGGCTGCGGAAGGATCTCTTTGCCAATCTGGATACGCTGCGCTATGGTGGGGATTCCCTGCCGCAGGGCGATGTTTGGAAAGCGGATCGTTTATTAAGCGGGGAAGGAGCGACGCTGACGGTTACGACGGAGCAGCTGAAAACCTTTTATCTGCGCGGCTATATTGGCGGCCGATATGAAGGGGGCCGGTGGCTGGCGCTGAAGAAAGCGGCCTATGCCGGAAGCAATGAAGGCATGTTAAAGTGGCTGGAAATGGAGAACTTCCCCGTCGGGGCGCAGTCAGCCGCAGCGCTGAGGCTGGATCCGGATACCCCGCTGCAGGCGAATCGGATAGAAGTGGCCAATCACGGCGCAAATCGGAAATATTCCTACTTTCCTTATTCAGTGGAAGCAGACACTATAACAGGTTCAGTCCGCAGCTGGCTGGATATGGGCTATCATGCTAACGCTCTGTTGGGTTTTCGGCATGGAGAGTTTGTCGAATGGTCTGGCGATCAGCCGGGCGAGCTGCTTCACGCCCCGGATTGGATAAAAGCACCTCAAACGGATGCGCAGCGTCAATACATTCAGGCTGAAGCCGTCTACCGTAGTTTTGTCTATCAGAATTATCTGGATGTCGATGCGGAAACTGAGTCGCTGATCCGCACTTTGTTTCTCAAGGAACCGATGAGCTCTCCGGGAATTTATGAGGCTGTGACGCGAATTCGGGATATTCTGGAAAAGCAGGTTCAATATGCCGAAACACCGCCGCAAACGCCGCAGTCAGCGGATCCGGTCCGCTGGTTTTTAAGCGAGAGCCGAACCGGCAATGCAGTGCAGTACGCCTCTGCGGCCGTCATGGCTTTTCGTGTTATGGGAATTCCAGCCCGTTACGCGGAAGGCTACCGGCTGACCAGAGAACAGATCAGCGCCGGGGGGATCGCAGAGCTGACCGCTCAGGACAGCCATGCCTGGTGCGAGGTGTATCTGGATGGCTTGGGTTGGATTCCTGTCGATGTAACTCCCGGCTGTTATTACGATACATTTGCATTGCTGCAGATGGCGGAACAACCGCAGGATATTGAAATGACGGCAGCCTTGAAGGACTCGGAAGATCCGGGCGAGCTGTTGGACGATCTCGCTTCCCAACCAACCGAACCCCAGACGCCGCTGCCTTCGCCAGTCAGCGGTGTTCTTGGAGCAATCCTGCTTTTGTGCGATTTTGTTCTGTTCTTGCTGATCGTGCTGGAAGTCCGGCGTCAGCTGCGGATAAGCCGCTGGCGGCGGCGTTGGAAAGACGCTTCGGCGCGGGATGAAATATTGTGCAAGCTGATCGGCAGCTTGATGAAAGCTCTGGCAGTTCCTTATCAGCCTGGCTGGAAAGCTGAGCTTACCGCATGGAGGCTGAATCAGAAACTGCCGGGGATCGCGGAAGCGGATATTCTGCGGGCACAGGCGTTGATTGAAAAGCTGATCTATGCTCAAGAGTCGCTGCAGCCCCATGAACAACGCGTCTTGATTTCTGTGATCGAACAGATTTACACCAACCGGAAATCGCTGACAGGCAAAGAACGGCTGCGGCTGCGCTATCGCATCGCATTGTAAAAATTTAATAAACCGCAATCGGTATGAAGGACAAGCTGTCCCTGCCGGATTGCGGTTTTTTCGTGTTCTAGCTGCTTTCTCAGCGTTATCCACTGTCATTTCAAGCATTCTTTTTCTTTGTCTATTCTGCTCTATTTCATGAACAAGGAACAGAAAAAAGCAGCTTCAGAGTGTTCCTGAGAGCTGCTTGTGGTCAGCATTGGTTTTTAAAACATCCGTAAACCGGAAGTCTTGGCGAGTGAAAGGCGAAGGGCAGCGCAATCTGCGGGAAATGTCCGACAGGGAAAGCGTGGCCTTGTTCCATATTGCCTGGGAAATTACTCCTGATGCGTCTGTTCCTGACCCACAGTCGCATTCTGGATCTTTTCTGCTTCCACTAACCGGAAGGCAACCTTGCCATAACGGATCAGCGAGATCAGATTTTCCGCTAACATATCCACCTGTCCGATCACCGTGGCATATTCCACGCCCGGCATGCTTTTTAAGGCAATCTGCAATTCGCCTTCATATTTGCCGGATAATTCGTTATCGAGGGTGATGCACAGTTTATCGCGATCCGGTCCCGGATGAGCTGGAACATGCCCCAAGCCGCGGGTCTGCGTGGCGCGCAGGATGAATTCCGGCTGATCGCTGCGGGATTTCAGCACCACGTTCAAGAGCTTCTGACGCAGCTCATCATCCAGTCGGGAATTAAAGTAGACTGGAACGGAAACGCAATGATGATGTACGATTTCCTGAACCTGTTCCATTTCGGTGCGGGAAGGATTGCCATCGCCGAAAAAGATGTAATCGAACATCCCGGTTGCCGTCAGTTCCCCGGCACTTAAATAAGCCGGTTTGTAGCGGTGATTTTCCACCGTGCATAACCCGTGGCCATACCGGAATAACAGGTTGTCGGCGTCCAGCGAGTTGATGAATACCCCGGTACGGATGCCGCAGGCTTTAAACAGCTTCGCGTTTTTAAACGTGTCGGTAAACGACATGCCGGTGTCCGGATGCGGGAAGAAATTATGCACGGCGATGTAATTTTCAAGGTTGCCATGGCGCTGGATCGCCTTGATCCGATTGATCGGTTCCGCCTGCATCGACGCGTTGTCTTCAATCAATACGCCATCCTCGTTGCAGGTCATCTGCGCGACCAGCTCGTGATCTTCTTCAAAGCCGAAATCCAGACGGATGATCCGGATGCCAAGACGGACAAATAGCGATAAATCGTCCGGTTGGGCGCCGACCTGTTCCATGACGCGACGATTAATGTCGACATGCAGCGTCAGCCCCAGCTTCCGGCATTCACCGATAAGCCATTGAAACGGCGGCTTTAACTGTGTCGGTCCGTTCCAGGCCTGGGGCGATTGGACGGTTGTATAGACCTGGCTGTAACCGAGCGTAACGGCCAGGTTTAATTGTTGTTTCATCACCGCTTCTGACTGCAGATGCGGGTAGAGAGAGATCCCTAAAAGACTCATGGTATTTTCCTCTTTCTTGTTTTTCCTTTCTCATTATAGCGCACTCCGGGTAAAAGAAAAAGGCGGACTTGATCCGGGAGATAATCCGGAACGCCTCCGCCGTAATTCTCAGCTTATTTTTCAAATTCCCGGACGACTTTTTCCATTTCCGTCGGGATGTCGATGTGCTGCGGACACTTGGTTTTGCATGCGCCGCATTTCTGACAATGGGATGCTTTCGCGGTGACGTCCAGCGCGTCGTAGCTTTCCTTTTGGGCCGCGTGGACATTGTAGACGTGAGCGGTATTTAACAGCCGGAAGTTTTTCGGAATGTCCAGACCGAACGGACATGGCATGCAATAGCGGCAGCCGGTGCACGGCACCTGAATCCGGGCCTGGAACAGCTGGCGAGCCTGTTCGATGGTCGCTTGTTCTTCTGCGTTCAGCGGTTCAATTTCGCTGAACGTCTTGACGTTGTCGATGACCTGCTCCATCGTGCTCATGCCGGAAAGCACGGTCTGCACGTTGTCGTGGCCGCCGACCCAGCGCAGTGCCCAGGAAGCGTCGCTCCAATCCGGATGGACGCGCCGGAATTCCGCCTGGATTTCCTCCGGAACGTTCGCTAACATGCCGCCCTTGACCGGCTCCATGATCGTCATCGGGATATTTTTGGCTTTTGCCAGCTCGTAGCCGCGCAATCCCGCCTGAATCTCGGTGTCCATATAATTGAATTGAATCTGGCAGAAGTCCCAGTCGTAAGCGTTGAGGATTTCCTCAAAGACCTCATAATCGTCGTGGAACGAGAAGCCGATCCGGCGAACCTTGCCGCTGTCCAGCACGGATTTCAGATGCGGAAGCAGATTCATTTCCTTGATGTGCTCCCACCGTTCGCGGCTTAAGGCGTGAAGCAGATAAAAGTCGATATAGGAGGTCTGCAGCTTGGTCAGCTGTTCCTCTAAAATCCGATCGAAATCGGCGATGTCCTTGCACATCCAGGTCGGTGATTTGGTGACCAGGTAGAAGCTGCCGCGGGGTTTGGTAGCGACCCACTGACCGACGACTTCCTCGCTTTCAAAGTTGTGGTACGGATAGGCGGTGTCGATATAGTTGACGCCATGTTCGTAGGCGTAGTCGAGCATTTTCATCGTTTCCGGGCGATTGATTTTTCCATCTTCGTTGACGGGGAAACGCATGCAGCCGAAGCCCAGCAAGGAAGTCCGCGCCGGGATTTTCCCTTTTTCTCTGTATTTCATAACAATCCTCTTTCTATGATTCACAACGGCGTCCGCTGTTCAATCCATTTGTTAACTTCATTATACTGCATCGAGGTTCCGGATGTATTTATAAAACGTACTTTTTTTGATTTGCAGCTGATCTAAAGCCTGCTGCAGCGTGCATTCATGCCGCAGATAACGGGCGGCCACGAGGCTGAAGTTTTCCGGCGGGATGTAGCGGGGGCGGCCTAAGTGCTTACCCTTTTCCTTCGCGATCCGGATCCCTTCCGCCTGACGGGTCTTAATGTTGATCCGCTCATTCTCCGCGACAAAGCTGAGAATCTGGAGCACCAGATCGCTGATGAAACAGCCGACGAGGTTATCCGGGCGGCTGCGGGTATCCAATAGCGGCATGTCCAGCACGACAATCTGAACGTCCCGGCGTTTGGTCAAATCCGCCCATTCCTCCAGAATGGCCTGATAATTGCGGCCCAGCCGGTCGATACTTTTGATCACTAATAAATCCTGCGGCCGCAGAACTTCTTTTAACTGACGGTAAGCCTGACGGTCAAAATCCTTGCCGCTCTGCTGATCAATATAAAGCTGCGATTCCGTCAAGCCGAAAGCCTTTAATTCTTCAATCTGGCGGTCCAGATTCTGACTTCGAGAAGATACTCGCGCATAGCCATAATTCACGTTTTTAATTCCTCCTTGACAAACGTTTGGCACGAAAGACAAAAACAGCTATCCCCTCCCTTGAATAGCTGAAATTGTCTGCCGTTTATAAAGGTACACCTTTATAAAACTTATGCAAGAGAGCGCGGAACAGAACTAAAACAGGTAAAATTTAAATTATTTATTCACCAATTTCTTCTGTGTAGGGGGTATTTTATTTAGTTCCGATTTGAAAGCGCTTGCGTTCTGAAATGATGATGTTATAATAAAACCATGAAAGCGCTTTTATAAAGGTGTACCTTTGCGGACACGAAAAGAGAGAGGAGCAGTTATGAATAAAGAGGAAATTTTTCAACAGATTCGAGGAAAACTGATCGTTTCCTGTCAGGCCAACGAGGAAGAAAATCCGTTCAATCCGCCAGAGGAAATGACAAGAATGGCGAAGGCTGCCGCGATCGGCGGCTGTGCGGGTTTCCGGGCGAATCGGCCGGAGAATGTGCGGATGATCAAAGAAGCTTTCCCGGATAAGGTCATGATCGGAATCTGGAAAGTCGTCACGGAAGGCTGCGACGTGTATATCACTCCAACGATGAAGGAAGTCGAAGTCCTGCGGGAGATCGGCAGCGACATCATCGCGGTGGACGGCACCGACCGCAATAACTGCAACGGACGCAAAGCCTATGAGCTGATCCGCGAGATTAAGGAAAAGTATCCGGATCAGGTCGTCATGGCGGATATCGCCACGATCAACGACGCCCGCCGCAGTGTGGAAGCCGGCGCGGATATCATCTCGACGACGTTGTCCGGGTATACCGAGGACAGTCTGGATCGCTATGCACTGGGCGCGGATTTTGATCTGATCGAGCAGGTCCGCAGAGAATTCCCAAATATTTTCATCAATGCTGAAGGTCGGATCTGGACGCGCGAAGAAGCGAAAAAGGCGTTTGAATGCGGCGCGGATGTGATTGTCGTGGGCACGGCGATTACCAATCCGATGAGCATCACAAAACGATTTGCGGATTATATCAAGAAGTAGGCATGGTGGGACTGCCTGCTGAATTGAATAGTAGAGGAGGTTGGGAAAACAAAAAGAGAGGGCAGGAATAAAGGAAAATCCTAGAGAGGAGGTACAATATGAATATTGGACTAGGATATGCTTTATTTGTTTCTGTTGTGTGTGCATTCTTTGGATGGACAAACTATGGCTTCGTCAACTTACAGACTACCAAACCGGTCGTCTGCGGCGCTTTGGTCGGTCTTATTTTGGGGGATTTAAGAACGGGCATTATTATCGGCGGTACCTTAACACTGGTTTACATGGGCGTGCAGGGCGTCGGCGCAGCGATTCCGGTCAATGCGACGACAGCGACGACGGTAACGACGGCGCTGTGCATTATTACGGGCGTGGAAATGGAAACGGCGATTGCGATCGCGGTTCCGGTTTCCGTTATGGGTCAGCTGGGCCGGATGGCCGCCTGGACGATCAATACACCGTTGATGCATATTGCGGATAAGTACGCGGAAACGGCGGATTACAAGAAGATGACCCGGCTGCAGCTGGTCGGCTCGCTGGTGTTCTTCATTACGGAATTCATCCCGGTCTTCCTGTGCATTTACTTTGGCTCCAGCTTTGTTACCATGGTCAACGAAAATATGCCGGTGTGGATCTCTGAATGGCTGACAGCCGCTACCGGTATGCTTCCGGCGTTAGGCTTCGGCATGCTGCTGGCGATGATGTACAAAGTCAAATACATTCCGTTCTTTATCGTCGGTTTCGTAATGTGCGCCGTTTTCGGCGGCTCGCTGCTGGCGATCGCGCTGCTGGGTGTTTCGATGGCAATCTTTGTCTTCTTCTTCGGCCCGCAGGGTAAACGGAGAAAAGGAGGTGCGATCTAATGACGGACAACAGAATGGAACAGCCTGTTAACGATAACAAGATCATTTCGCTGGAACGCAAAGAACTGATGGGCGTCTTCTTACGATTCGCCTGCTTCCCGATGGTCACGATCAACTACGAACGTTTCCAGACGCTGCAGTATTTCTCGGCGCTGGCTCCGGTTCTTAAAAAATTATATCCAAATAAAGAAGATCAGATTTCTGCGGCAAAGCGCCATATGGCGTTCTACAACACGACGCCGGAATGGATGGGCTTCACGCTCGGCATGAACTGCGCACAGGAAGAACAGATCGCCAATATGCCGTATGGCGAGGAACGCACGGCGCTGGAAGAATCCGTCAATACGATCAAGGCGTCCTTAATGGGACCGCTGGCCGGCATCGGCGATTCGCTGCGGGCGACCGTTGAAGCGATCATCGGCGCGCTGGCTGCCGGCTTCGCGATGAACGGCTCGATCTTCGGCGCGATCCTGTTCTTTGTCTTAGGCAATGCGTACTACTTTGGAATTTCCTATTTTGGATTCTTCTACACCTATAAAAATGGTATGAAGGTTATCCGCGATATGAACAAATCCGGAATTCTGGACCGCCTGATGGAAAGTGCCACGATCCTGGGCATGACCGCCGTCGGCGCGCTGATTCCTTCCTGGGTCGGCTTCAAGCTGACCAGCGCGATTCAGATCGGCGATTACGTCTTGAACATTCAGCAGGAATTGGACAACATCATCCCAGGTCTGGCGCCGTTAGCGCTGACGATCTGTCTGGCTTGGCTGTATAAGAAGAACGTTTCTTCATTGAAGCTGGTCGGTTTGATCTTCGTCTTCTCGCTGATCATTTCCCTGATTCTGTGATCATAAAATAGAAAAACAAGGGCGGAATTCACTACGATTTGAAAGGAGAAATAGAATATGGCAGTTATTCAGTATCGACTGGACGGAAGAATGCTGCATGGACAGGTCAGTAACTTTGCGCGTGCGCTGAACATCGAGGAATTTGTGGTGATCAACGAGAAAACGGCGAACGATCCGACCCAGGTCATGCTGCTGGAATTGGCGGCGCTCAATGCCGAAGTCGACGCGGTTTCCCCGCAGGATGCGTATGATTTACTAACCGGCGATGAGCTGGAAGACTACCGCGTGATGGTCGTGTTTAAAGAGATCTTTGATGCTGTGGAATTAGTTAAACTTGGCTATTCCATGAACGAGATCGTCATCAGCGGCATGTACGCCAAAGACAATGAAAATAAGGTCAAAGCGGAAGCTTGCTTGTTTGTCGACGATAAAGATAAAGAAGCATTCCGTTTTCTGGAAGATCATGGTGTTCTGCTCACGCATCAGATTTCACCGGAATATAACAAAAAAATGGTTCATGATCTCGTAAAGTTTTAGCTTGCAGGGCCGACCGTATTCGTCGGCCTTTTCTCACCGGGAAAGGAAAGAAACGCGATGGATGTACAGGAGAATATGAAGGAACGACTGCTGACGTTATGTCAGCGGATGGCGCGGCGCAAGAGCACAGGTCAGAAAAAGCGCACGCTGCTGCAGTTAAGCGAAATGTTGGGAACGCTGGGCTACCGCACGGCGTTGATCGGGAAAAAGGGCATTCATGGGCAGCAGCTGATCGGCGGCGATCCGGAGCATGCCCGCCTGATTGTGGCGGCGGATTTCAATCTGCGTGAAGCTCGAATAATCCCCGGCCGGCAGCGGCTGCTTGATCAATCGGCGAACCGGAAAAATCAACTGGATAATCTGACGGTGACGTTGGTGCTGAGCGTGCTGCTGGCTGTGATGGGCGTGTTGCTGTGCATCGCGGGAACTAAGGAAGACGGGCGCTGGTATTTCTTCATCCTTGCGGCTCTGATTTTTCTAATTGCTTTCGGCTTGGGCCGGCGACAGACTGCGGGCAATGCCGGAAAGAACGCGGCGTTGTTCGCGATGCTGGAATGCGCCCGCACTTACCGCCATCAGCCGGTTGCGTTCTGCTTTCTGGAAGAAACCGGGACGGAGCTGGGGCTGCAGCAGCTGCGCGAGCACTTCCCGCAGGCCCGATTGGTTTATTTGAATCAGCTCGGTCGGGAAAAAGCGCTGTGCGTCATTTTAAAAGGGAAGGAAGCGAAGCTCTGTGAGCTTTGCGCGCAAGCCTGGCCGGAAACTGTCGTTCAGGCAGCGGCGGAACCAGACGACAGCCTGATCCGCAGTTGGGACAGCGGCATTCTGATCAGCACGGCGGATCCTGCCGCAATGACCTGCGAAATGCCGGGCGGCAAGTTCGACGTGCAGATGGACAGCGATCAGATTCGGGCCGCAGTCGGGTTGATCGGCTGGCTGATCCAGATGAATGATTAAACGGCGGACAATGCCTGAAGCACAAAGCCCCGGGAAAACCGCAGGATCAGAATCGGAATAAAGATGAAGGAATAATCAAGGAAAATACAGGCAGCCGAATGAAAAACAGACTGCCGGGAGGTAGAGATGAAAGGTATTTTGTTAATCAGCCACGGCCCTCTGGCCGAAGGAATGTTGAAAACAGCGGAGATCTTTTTCGGCGAAAACATTCCGCAGATGAAAGCGGTCGTTTTGAATACGCAGGATGATCCGGAGGATTTCCGCACACGGCTGCAGGAAGCGGTCAAGGAGGTCGACACCGGAGAAGGTGTTCTGGTCTTTGCGGATTTACTAGGCGGTACGCCGTGCAATCAGTCGGCATTTGTGCTGAACGAACAGGTTACGGTGCTGACCGGCATGAATCTGCCAATGGTCATGGAATGCCTGGGCATGCGCATGGGCGGTGAAATTTCAATGGAGACGCTGGAAGAAACCGCAAGAAACGGCATCGTCAATTTCAATACGATGCTGGAAGAAAAGAAGAAAGCCACCCGTCGCCGCCGCAGTAAGGAACCTGCGGCAGAATCATCGTCCAATTAAACTGAATTTGAAAATCAGGAATCCAAATCTGCCGCAGACAGGTCTTTGATTTCTGATTTTTTTGTGCGCAGCTTGTTTTAAACAGGATAAAATGGTTGAAAATGAACAATAATTTACTGCAAAACAGATGGAAAAGATTGCAAGTCGCCTGCGTCGTGATTAAAATAGAAGCTATGTTTGAAAAGAGGAAACGCTATGAAGAAGAAATTTAATTGGAATTCATTTATCTATAACTTTGTCTTCGTCACGATGATCCTGTCGGTGATCTTCCTGATCATCCGGATCGCCTTGTCGCCTTCCGAGGCTGTCGCCGAAGATGTCCGTGTGAAGAGCGATTATCTGCTGATGCTGGTGCAGTGCATTTTGGGGGTTGTCGCAATGCGGCTGCCGGATTTTATCGAGCATAAAATTCAGATCCAGATTCCCAGCAACATGCTTCTGTTATACGCGGTCTTTCTGTACTGTGCGATTTATCTGGGCGAGGTGCGGGCGTTTTATTACAATGTACCGCATTGGGATACGATCCTGCATACCTTCAGCGGCGGGATGCTGGGGGCACTGGGCTTTTCCTTCGTCACGATCTTAAATAAGTCGGAAAAGATTCCGATGAACCTGTCGCCGGTCTTTGTTGCGGTCTTCGCGTTCTGCTTCGCGGTGACGTTGGGCGTCTTCTGGGAAATCTATGAATTTACCTTTGACGGTATCCTGCGTCTGAATATGCAGAAGTTCATGTTGGAAAACGGAACGCAGCTGATCGGCCGGGCGGCGTTATTGGACACGATGAAGGATCTGATCGTCGACTGTCTGGGAGCGTTGATCATGTCCTTTGTCGGCTACCTGTCGCTGCGTTATAAGACGGGCTGGATTGAAAAGCTGCAGCTGAAATGGCGCAAGGGCGCGATCAAGGATAACAAAACAGCGTAGCGGATCCAGCGGGCAATTAAGAATAATCGGGGGCAAAAAACAAATTGATAAAAAACCTTGAAATAACTCAGGAATGGAATATACTATAAGTGTAGGGACGCTTGAGAAAGCGATACCCGTCAGACACTATCTCTTATTCGAGAAGTGGTGGACAGATAAGTGCCGATTTGCTTGGGAATGCGCTGCGGCACTTTTCGTATTATAGAAGTAGGAATAAAGTATCCTACTCGAAATAGAATTAGATGAGTATAAAATATTGAAATTGAGAAGAAATCATGCAAGTGATGTTCAGTTAATCTTAGTATCTCATCAAGGGTATCAGAAGTTAGGATATAATATTCTTAGCTTCTTTTCTTTTGTGGGCCAACCTAAGTTGAGAAGCTCATAGAGAAGAAATGGCTTGGCACTTTTTGGAACAATCTAGTTCGTAAAAGAAAATGCCATTCTTCCTATTCAAATTCATAAGCTTGTTTAAATCTAAAAAGACATCCGCCACAA